>NZ_JAXAVV010000013.1:0-258156 GCF_033949925.1 Lentzea kristufekii | reverse complement strand
TACGCTGACTTACTTCCGGGGCTTGTGTTGCAAAGCTTATTTGGTCTTGCTTGCCGGTGTCAAATCGGCCTCTAGGAGGCTTTATCTCTCCGGTTTTTGCCAGGCTCGTTCCGGTCTGTCTTTCCGGCCCGCTTCGCTCTGACATGGAGAACATTACACGGGCCTGTTTCGATCTCCAAATCGGGGGGTCCTGGTGACCGCGAAACGTGCGGTCACCAGGACAAACGCGTTCGTCAGGGCGCGGAGACCCCGACGTCGGCCTTCGTCAGCGGCTTCCGCACCGCGGACGAGTTGTACTCATCCGCCCCGACATCGGGCTTACCCACGCGCGGCTGAGGATCGAAGTCGCGCGTGACATAGGAGTACGTGCCTGCGGACGAGTCGACCGCCGGGCTTCCGGAGGCGAGACGCAGCAGACCGTTCGAGTCGCGCACCAGCTTCGGGTCCACGGACCTGTAGCCGGACGGGATGCCGGCGGTGCCGCCCCAGACGATGTTGCCCTCGTACCTCACGGTCGAGCCGCTCATCATGTCGATCAGCTTCGACGAAGAGCCCTGGATGACGTTGTTCGCGAGCACGCAGTCCTTAGGTGCATAAGTACCGGTGTCGCTGTCGACCACGGCGCCCGTGCCGACGAGGGTGTTGAACGCGACCGTCACGCGGTCGGGGCGGTCGTGCGACGTGGAGGTCGGACCGCTGTCCGTCTCCGAGCCCTTGCCGAACACGATCGCCCGGTCACCGGTGTTCTGCACGTAGTTGTTGAACACCTTGTGGTCGTTCCCGTGGAACCGGATGCCACTGCCGAACAGCAGGTTGCCCTCGACCGTGGTGCGGTTGCCGTGGCGCAGGACGATGTAGCCCCTGCTGTCGCGGATGGTGTTAAAGCGCACCGTGTTGTCCGAGGACTTCACGGAGATGGCCTCGGAGTCGCCGTTCGCCTTCTCGAACAGGTTGTGCTCGATGACCGCGTACGCCGACTTCGACTGCTTGTGGCTGTAGCCGAGCCGGATCGACTCGCCGCCGTTCGAGCCGGTGAAGCTGTGGTTGTAGAAGTAGTTGTGGTGCACCCAGGTCCGTTTGGCGATCTCGCTGCCCGGACCGGTGATCTGCAGGTAGACGCCCTCGTTGCTGCGGTTCGAGAACGTGTTGTGGTCGACCTGGACGTCGTCGGCGCTGACGGTGAGCGAGGCACCGTCCTTGTTGCCGTTGTACGTGTTGCGGGTGATGCGCGTGGCCTGCGCCTCCACCGGGACCGAGAGCGTGCTGCTCCCGTCGAAGACGAAGCCTTCGATCGTCACGTCCCGGACGGCCCCGAGTTCGAAGCCGCCGCGGTCGAACACCGCGCCACCCACGGTCCGCGCGGCGACGGTGATGCCCGACTTGGTGATCTTGAGCGGCCGGTCGGCCCGGTGCACGCCGTCGGCGAGCACGATGCGCTGGCCTGGGCGTGCGGTGTCGAGTGCGGCCTGCAGCGAGGACACGTTCGACACGCCGACGACGGCGGCGAAAGCAGGCACGTGGACGAAGGACGACAGCAGGGCGGCCGCGCCTACTGCGGCCAGTGATCGGATCATTCGCCAACTCCGGTGTTGGGTCGCTGGCGGCGGCAGACCCAAGTTAGCGCAAGATTCCGGCAGGTGGGGTAGTTCGGTACAAACCAAGGGCGGTGTCCAGCGACGGCACCCGCTCCAGTTGTCCGATGTCTGCGAGCGGGAACCACTGGGCGAGGTCGGTCGTGCCACCCACCTCGTTGCGCAGCTCGCCGCCGACGATCCGCACCTCGTACATGATGCGAAGCGCGTGGTAGTCGCGGTCGGGCTCCTCGCGGAACTCGGAGTCGATGCCGAGCAGGCGGACCACCTCGGCGAGGTACCCGGTCTCCTCCTCGATCTCCCGGACGACCCCGTCGTACGGGTGCTCGCCGTGGTCGATGCCGCCTCCCGGCAGGATCCAACGTTTGCCCTTTGGGCCAAGCCAGCGCGCCAGCAGGATCTCGTCGCGCTCGTTGATGCACACCCCGTACGCCGCCACGCGCTGCTTCTTCGCCCTCATGCGATCCAGCCTAACTGGCGATCATCTCGGAAAAGTGATATCACTTAGCTACTACTTCGACAGGGGGTCCGGATGAGCGCGACAGTGGAGACGACGGTGCAGATGCCTGCACCGGTGGTGCGGGAGAAGCGCGCACAGGACTTGTCGGGACTGCCGGTGTTCTTCGCGGGATTGGCGGTGTACGCGGTGGGCGTGTGGCTGCTGGTCGACGGCGTGATCGGCACGGCGGCGGACGGCGGGGACCCGTCCGCCGCGATCATCGTGATCATGGTCCTGCTGTTCCTGGCGGGGTCGCTGATCTGGAAGGGGCTCTTCACCGTCGCGCCGGGCGAGGCGCGGGTGTTGCAGTTCCTCGGCCGTTACGTGGGCACGGTGCGCACGGACGGTCTGCGGTGGGCGAACCCGTTCACCACGCGGGAGAAGATCTCGACCAGGATCCGCAACCACGAGACGGCGACGCTCAAGGTCAACGACGCGGACGGCAACCCGATCGAGATCGCGGCCGTGGTCGTGTGGCAGGTCGAGGACACTGCGCGCGCACGGTTCGAGGTCGACGACTTCGTGCGGTTCGTCGGCATCCAGACCGAGACCGCGGTACGACACATCGCGAACAGCTACCCGTACGACAACCACGAGGAGACCGGTCTGTCGCTGCGGGAGAACGCGGACGAGATCACCGAGACGCTCGCGATCGAGATCTCGGCACGCGTGCAGTCCGCGGGCGTGAAGGTGATCGAGTCGCGGCTCACGCACCTCGCGTACGCGCCGGAGATCGCCCACGCCATGTTGCAGCGGCAGCAGGCCGGCGCGGTCGTCGCGGCACGGACGCGGATCGTCGAGGGTGCGGTCGGCATGGTCGAGCTCGCGTTGGATCGGCTCGCCGCGCACGACGTCGTGGAGCTCGACGAGGAACGCAAGGCGGCGATGGTCTCGAACCTGCTCGTCGTCCTGTGCGGTGACCGTTCCACCCAGCCCGTGGTGAACACCGGTTCGCTCTACACCTGATGGCTGAACGTAAAAGCGTTCTGCTCAGGCTTGATCCGGCGGTGCACGACGCGTTGAGCAGGTGGGCGAACGACGAGCTGCGCAGCACCAACGCGCAGATCGAGTTCCTGCTGCGGCGTGCGCTGGCGGAGGCGGGCCGGTTGCCCAAAGAGGCAAAGAAGATGCCACGTCGGGGCAGGCCACCGAAGAATCCCGAGGAGAACACCGAGGCCGGACCAGAGGGTTAGTGCGTACGGTGGAATCGATGACGGATCTCCACACATCTGACGCACGATCGCTCGCGTCGGCTCTGCAGGGGTTGTTGGAGGAGGCCAGGAAACTGGTCTCCGACGGCGCGGAGTCGACGCTGGTCCGGAAGGTCTCCGGGCACATAGGCATTCCGATGGCACAGGTTCCCACGGTCACGGCCAAGTTCGTGGCCTGGGAACACGTCAACGTCCACCGCGGGATCGAGACGTACCTCGCCGAGCACTCCCCGGGATCGGAGTGGTTCGGCATAGCGGGGAAGCGCGCGTTCCAGTACCTCGTGGACATGTTGAGCGGGGCGGTGCACGACGGCAGCTTCGGGCTCGGCCCTGTCGACTACGCGACGGTGGCCACCGGCCCGGACACCGCGGTCGAGGCGGTGCAGCTCGGGCTGGTCCTCTCCCGGTCACCGGACGGCGAACCGGTGGTGATCGCGCTGCAGGGTCCGGGCGAGGACTGCGATTCCCAGTGTTCGCTGCAGGTGCTGGCGGGGTCGCTAGAGACAGCGACGGCCACGCGCGAGGCGGTCGAAGGACACATCGCCCGCCACAACCTGTTCCAGGGCAAGGTGATGGCGTTCGGGCTCAGCGAGCACCGGCGCAACCAGCTCCTCACGTTCCTGCCGAGACCGTCGTTGCGGCCTGAGGACGTCGTTCTGCCAGAGGGCGTGCTCGACGCCATCGAACGCCACGTCGTGCGCACGGCAGAGCAAAGCGCACGGCTGAAAGCACACGGGCAGCACCTGAAACGCGGACTGCTGCTCCACGGCCCGCCCGGCACCGGCAAGACGCACACGATCCGGTACCTGATGGGACGGCTGGAGTCCACGACGGTGATCGTGCTGAGCGGCGTCGCGATGTTCAAGCTCCTCAAAGTGGCGACGTCGATGGCGCGGAAGCTCGCGCCGTCCGTGGTGGTCGTCGAGGACGTCGACCTGATCGCGGAGGACCGGCGGCACACCGAGTTCGGCAACCCGGCGCTGTTCGAGCTGCTGAACGAGATGGACGGCGTCGGTTCCGAGGCGGACGTGACGTTCGTGCTCACCACGAACCGCGTGGACGTGATGGAGCAGGCCCTCGCCCAACGGCCCGGCCGGATCGATCTCGCCACGCACGTGCCGTTACCCGACGCGGAGGCACGCGAACGGCTGCTGCGGCTCTACGCGTCCCGCACGGATCTCGACCTTCCGGACGCCTCGGCGATCGTGGCGGCGAGCGAGGGCGTCACGGCGTCGTTCGTGAAGGAGCTCGTGCGGCGGGCGACGGTGCTCGCGCTGGACGACCAACCCGGCGTCGAGCGCGTCCGGCTCGACGAACCGACGATTTCGGCCGCGCTGGCTGAGATGACGGACGAAAAGCAGTTGCTGACGCGCACGATCCTGGGCGGCTGAACAGGCGGTTCACCAGCATGAAAACGCTGTCATCGAGTTCATCCGTTCGGGGGTGTGTTGGCTGACTCCTCCACGCGATCGTGTGCGGCGGGCGCACCGGGAACGTGGAGGAGTCTTGTCTTTGTTCTCCCGCAAACGCGCCGGTCTCGGCGTGCTGGGCGTGGCTGTGGTGATCGCGTCGCTGACACCGGCGGGCGGTCTTGCAGCGGGTGAAGAGATCTATTTGGACAGTCGGGCGTCAACCGAACGGCGGGTCGAGGACCTGCTTCGCAGAATGACGCTCGAGGAGAAGATCGGGCAGATGGCCCAGATCCGCGTCGGGAAGCTGCGCGGTGACTGCAACAACGTCAACGGGCCGTTGGTCGAGTCCTGCCTGAAGGCGGTGCTCGCGGACGCGCACGTCGGCTCGATCCTGTCCGGCGGTGGTGACGCGCCGCTCGACAACACGCCCAGGGCGTGGGCCGAGATGAACAACGCGATCCAGCGCTATGCGTTGGAGCACAACAGGTTGAAGATCCCGATCATCTACGGCGCGGACGGCGTGCACGGGCACAACAACGTCATCTCCGCGACGATGTTCCCGCACCAGATCGGGCTCGGCGCGACGTGGGACCCCGCGTTGCAGGAGGCGATCGGTGTGTCGGCGTCGAAGGCCTTGCGCGCCACGGGTGTCTTCTGGAACTTCGCGCCGGTCTCCGACATCGCGCGGGACACGCGCTGGGGCCGTTACTACGAGACCTACAGCGAGGACCCGTTCCTGTCCGGGCAGCTGGCGGCGGCGAACGTGCGCGGGCAGCAGGCCGAGGTGGACGACACCGCGCAGCTGACCGCGACGGCGAAGCACTTCGCCGGGTACTCGGCGCCGGCGAACGGTCACGACCGCGCGGCGGCGCAGATCCCGATCCGGCAGCTGCAGGACCTCGTGCTGCCGTCGTTCCAGGCGCAGTTCGACGCGGGCGTGAAGACCGTGATGATCAACTCCGGCTCGGTCAACGGTGTGCCGGTGCACGCGTCGAAGTACATGTTGCAGACGCAGCTGCGCGACAAGATGGGCTTCAAGGGCGTCGCGGTCTCGGACTGGCAGGACATGAAGTACCTGGTGGACCGCCACAAGGTCGCGCCCGACTACAAGACGGCGATCGCGATGAGCGTCAACGCCGGTGTGGACATGGCGATGGAACCGTCGAACGCGGCCGAGTTCACGTCGTTGCTGCTGGCGAACGTGCGTGACGGTTCGGTGTCGCGCGGGCGGATCGACCAGGCCGTGCGGCGGGTGCTGAAGCTCAAGTTCGACCTCGGGCTGTTCGAGAAGCCGTACGTGGACCCGGCCAAGGCCGACGGCAACGTGGTGAACGTGGATCGGGACCTGGCGCGCAAGGCCGCCGCCGAGGGCACCGTGCTGCTGAAGAACGACGGCGTGCTGCCGCTGCCGACGTCCGCCAAGAAGATCGTCGTGACCGGTGAGACCGCGGACGACGTGCGTCGTCAGCTCGGTGGCTGGACCGTCGAGTGGCAGGGCGTGCCGGACGACTCGCCGTTGCCGCCGACCGCGACCGTGCTGACCGGTGTTCGCGAGGCTGTTCCCGGTGCGTCCGTCGTGCACGCTCCGACTCAGGCCGCGGCGGTGACTGAGGCGGACGGTGCGGACGCGGTGGTCGTCGTCCTGGGTGAGAAGCCCGGTGCGGAGGGTCCCGCCGACACGGAGAACCCGATGCTGACGGCCGAGCAGCAGGCGTGGGTGGACGCGGTGCAGGCGACCGGCAAGCCGGTGGTCGTGGTGCTGCTGACCGCGCGTCCGCAGGTGCTCGGTGCGGCGGCCGACGCGAACGCGCTGGTCGCGGGCTGGCTGCCGGGCAGCGAGGGTGGCCGGGCGATCGCCGACGTGCTGTTCGGCGCGGTGAACCCGAGCGGCAAGCTGCCGATCTCGTGGCCCAAGGCGCTGGGCGATCCGACGCTGACCTACGACCAGCTGCCGGGCGCGAACACTTCGGCGGGTGCGAAGTACGACCCGCTCTACGCGTTCGGGCACGGATTGTCGTACACGTCGTTCACGACCTCGGGGACCACGGTGTCCGTCGATCGTCGTGACGGCGTGGTGAAGTTCACGGTGGCGAACACCGGTACGCGTGCGGGCACCGCGGTGGTGCCGGTCTACGTGCGCCAGCCGGCCTCACCGGTGCTGACCCCGGACGCCCGGCTGGTGGGCTTCACCCGCGTGGAACTCGCTGCGGGGCAGTCGAAGCAGGTCGAGGTGTCGTTCAAGCTCTCGCAGCTGGCCCTGACCGTCGGCGACGTCGACGGTGACGGGCGCCGTGAGGTCGCCCGCGGTGGCTACGAGGCGGTGGTCGGTGCCGAGAAGGCCACCTTCACGGTGCGCTGAGCTGGCCTGATATCCTTCGTCGTCGTGAACGCGCGGCTCTCCGCCGTGGAGGAGACCTGGCCCTTGTGGCCGGTGCCGACATAGCGCGTCACGAACTCCGGTTTCGACAAGAAGGGTGATGTCGCATGGCGAACATCAAGTCCCAGCTCAAGCGGATCAAGACCAACGAGAAGGCTCGCCTTCGCAACAAGTCGGTCAAGTCGTCCCTGAAGACGGCCATCCGCAAGTTCCGCGAGGCTGCCGAGGCCGGTGACAAGGCGAAGGCCCTGGAGCTGCTGCAGGACGCGTCCCGCAAGCTCGACAAGGCCGCCACCAAGGGCGTCATCCACGCCAACCAGGCCGCCAACAAGAAGTCGGCGATGGCCCTGCGCGCGAACTCCCTCGAGGGCTGATCTCGCTCGTAGCGCTTCGAGCTTCTGCAAAGGGCTCCACCTCCTCCGGGAGGTGGAGCCCTTTCGCATGTGGCCTCGGGCACGGTAGGCGTAGCTCCATGGAATCGCTTGCGCGGATCGACTTCTTCGAGCTGCACGACCTCGACGGCACCCCGCCCGTGCTGCGGACCCTGCACACCGAGTCGATCATGACGATCTACCGGCTGACGGACGCCGCGCGCGAGTACTCACGGCCGCTGGCGCTGGCGTTGCGGTCGGGCGCGGACCACCGGATCGTCGATCTCTGCGCGGGTTCGGGCGGGCCGGTACCGCTGATACAGCGGCGGCTGCACGCGCAGGGCGTCCACACCCAGGTCACGCTGACGGACCTGGTGCCGAACGTGCCCGCGTTCGAGCGCGCCGCCGCCCGGAACCGGCGGCGGCTGCCCGACCCGTGCTGCTCGGTGGACCACGTGCCCACGTCCGTCGACGCCACGGACTGCCGGCTGGATGGGACGCGGACGATCTACGGCGCCTTCCACCACTTCCCGCCCGCGCTGGCCTCGCGCATGCTGCAGAACGCCGTCGACACCCGGCAGCCCATGGTCGTCGTGGACACCAAGCGGTCGTGGCTCTACGTGCTCGTCTTCCCGTTCTTCCTCACGCTGGCCGTGCTGCTCGCGGCACCGTTCCAGCGCAACCCCCTGCCGCGGTACCTGCTGCGGCTGGCGCTGACCTACGTCGTGCCGGTGCTGCCGTTCATGATGTTCTTCGACAGCGTCGTGTCGTTCCTGCGCATGTACGGGCGCGCGGAACTGCGGCGGATCGTCGACGGCCTGGACGGCACCGAGTCGTTCGAGTGGACGATCGGCGTCGAACCCGGCTTCACGGAAGCCCAGTACCTGATCGGGATCCCGCGCCGGGAGTGATCCGGCGGCAGGTCAGCGGCGGCTGTGCGCGGCCACGATCCGGAGCACGGCACGCTCCAGCGCGTAGTCGGCGTCGGCCGCCACGCCCTTCACGTCGGCGTTGAGCCCCGCGACCACCTGCATGGCGTCGGCGAGACCCGACTGGTCCCAGCCGCGGGACTGGGCCTGCGCCTTCTTGATCTTCCACGGCGGCATGCCGAGTGGCCCGGCCAGGCTGAACGGGTCGGCGCGGCCCACCGCGGACACCCGCGCGACCGTGCGCACCGCGTCCGCCAGCGCGTCCGCGACCAGCACGTGCGGCACGCCGAGCTGCATGGCCCAGCGCAACGCCTCCATGGCGCCCGCCCTGTCACCGACCACTGCCTTCTCCGCGACGGCGAACCCCGTCACCTCGGCCTTGCCCTGGTGGTAGCGGCGGATCTCCTCGACCGTCACCTTGCCGTCGGTGTCGGAGACGAGCTGCGACGAGGCCGCGGCGAGCTCGCGCAGGTTCGTGCCGACGGCGTCGATGAGCGTGGCGACGGCTTCGGAGTCGATCTTGCCGCCCGCACGCCGCACCTCGTTGCGCACGAACGCCTCGCGCTCGGCCTGCTTGGCGACCTTGCCGCACTCCGTGACCGCGGCGCCGGCCTTCTTCAGCTGTCCGGGCAGGTCCTTGGCGGCCTTGCTGCGGCCACCGCCCGTGTGCAGGACGACGAGCGTGACGCCGTCCGCGGGCGCCTTGACGTAGGAGAGCACCATGTCGGCGACCTCCTTGCTGATGTCCTGCCCGTTCTGCAGGACGATCACGCGACCCTCCGCGAACAGCGACGGACTCACCAGTTCGGCCAGCTCGGGAGGCGTGAGATCAGTCACCTGGACGCGGGTCAGGTCGGCGGTCGGATCGACCTCTCGTGCGGCCTCGAGAGCCGCCCGAACAGCACGTTCGACCAGCAACTCCTCCTCGCCGACGATGAGGTGCAGTGACTCCGGTGCGCTCACGCTCCGCATCTTCCCACGTCCCGGATCGTGGACGTCTGTGGATGCGCAACGGACTGTTGCCGTACGTTGGTGGCCACAACTGAACACCGCTCATCCAGAGGGGCAGAGGGAACGGCCCGAAGAAGCCCCGGCAACCGGCGTCAGCGCCATGTGCAGAGCCATGTGCTCAGCACCGCGCAGACGATCACGGTGCCAATTCCGACCCGTTCGATTTCGCGGGAAAGATGAGGAGATACCTCGCGATGACTGCTGTCACTGTGCCCACGAGCACGAAGTTCGACCTCGGCCCTGCCCGGGCACTGCTGTGCCGGGAATGTGGGAACGAAACCCCTCTCGCTCCTGAGTACGCCTGTCTCGAGTGTTTCGGGCCGCTGGAAGTGGCCTACGACTTCGGGAAGATCCGGCGCGAGGACATCGAGGCCGGCCCCAGGTCGATCTGGCGCTACCGCGGCCTCCTCCCCGTTCCGTCCACTGTGGAACAGCACCCGAACACCGATCCCGGCGGCACCCGCCTGGTCGAGGCCCACAACCTCGCCAAGGCCCTGGGCGTCCGCAAGATCTGGGTGAAGGACGACACCGGCAACCCCACGCACTCGTTCAAGGACCGCGTCGTCGGCGTCGCGCTCGCCGCCGCCCGCGAGCTCGGCTTCAAGGTGCTGGCCTGCCCGTCCACCGGCAACCTGGCGAACGCCGTCGCCGCGGCCGCCGCCCGTGCGGGCTGGAAGTCCGTCGTTCTCGTTCCCTCCAACCTCGAGCGCGCCAAGATCCTCATGAGCGCCGTCTACGAAGGCGCCCTGATCGCCGTCGACGGCAACTACGACGACGTGAACCGCCTCGCCCAGGAACTCGCCGCGGAGAACGAGGACTGGGCGTTCGTGAACGTCAACGTCCGCCCGTACTACGCGGAAGGCTCGAAGACGCTCGGCTACGAGGTCGCCGAGCAGCTCGGCTGGCGCCTGCCCGACCAGATCGTCGTGCCGATCGCCTCCGGCTCGCAGCTCACCAAGGTCGACAAGGCGTTCCGCGAACTCGGCCAGCTCGACCTCGTCGAAGCCACGCCGTACAAGGTGTTCGGCGCGCAGGCCACCGGCTGCTCGCCGATCTCCGCCGCGTTCAAGGCGGGCCACGACGTCATCCGCCCGGTCCGCCCGGACACGATCGCCCGCTCGCTGGCGATCGGCGCCCCGGCAGACGGCCCGTACGTGCTCGACGCGGTGCGCCGCACCAACGGCGCCATCGACGACGTCACCGACGAAGAGGTCGTCGAGGGCATCAAGCTGCTCGCCCGCACCGAGGGCATCTTCGCCGAGACCGCCGGCGGCGTGACCGTCGCGACGGCGAAGAAGCTCTTCGAGTCGGGCCAGCTCGACCCCGACGCCGAGACCGTGCTGCTGATCACCGGCGACGGCCTCAAGACCCTCGACGCGCTCGGCGACACGGTCGGCCCGCGCGCGACGGTCCCGCCGTCGGCCGAGGCCGTCATCAAGGCACTGGGTTAATCACCGCCGATCATCCCCTCTCCCGGCTCGGAGACGCGCTCGCGTCTCCGAGCCGTTTCACGTCTGATCCCTGGCCTCCGGGGCTCACAGGGAGATCGCGTCCGTCTTGAGCCAGCCCGTGCGCGGAAACCGTTGCAGGCCGTCCACCACGTGCGGCCCGACCGGCTCCACGGTCGCGCGCCACGCCACGATCCGTTGCGGCCACGGGGCTTCCGCCTTGAGCGCGTTGTAGTGGTAGTCGTGCCAGACGTCCGGCGCGACCCGCAGAGCGTCGTCGAACACGTGCTCCGCGACGAGGTCGTACGCCTCCTCCGGTGTCGCCGCCTTCGTCGGCGGCAGCACGTGCGTGGTCGCCGCCTTGTGCGTGATGGCGCGGGTGCCGTCTTCGAGCGTTTCGCAGATGTAGTAACCGAAATCGGGTTTCACCTCGTCGTGCGGCCACGGCGTCGCCGTGTAGTTCGTCTGCCACAGCGCCCACGCGAGGCCCGGCGTGCCGCCGGGAATCGGGTAACGCGCGTTGAACAACCTGACCCAGACCATCTCGTCTCCTTCGTACGATTCGGTTTCCCGGCAACACCGCCAGGTCGCCGTCCTTGTCCGTGCGCAACACCAACGCACCTCCCGTCCGCAGGACGTCGATGACGTGCGGACTCGGGTGCCCGTACCTGTTGCCCGCGCCGACGCTCACCAGCGCCACCCAAGGCCGCACGGCCTTGAGGAACGCGGGCAGTGAGTACCGCGAACCGTGGTGCGGCACCTTGAGCACCTCGGCGCTCAGGTCCCGCTCCCCCAGCAACGCCGCCTGGCCGGCCAGCTCGACGTCACCGGTGAGCAGCACCCGGCCCGCCCTCGTGTGCGCCCTGAGCACGAGCGAGTAGTCGTTCACCGTCGTGTTCTCGGCCTCGGCGATCGGCGGCCGCCTCGGTCCCAGCACCTCCAACTCCAGTCCCGGCAAGGCGAACCGCTCGCCCGCCTTCGGTTCCACGACCCGCACTCCGTGAGCGCGTGCCCGTTCGCCGACCTCCCTCCACGCCCAGGCGGGCTCCTTGAGCGGACCGACCGCGACTGCCCCCACCGCACGCCCGGTGAGCACGGCGTCGAGGCCGCCGACGTGGTCCGCGTGCAGGTGCGTCAGCACCAGCAGCGGAATCCGCTTGATTCCCAACGTCTTCAGGCACCGGTCGACCGCACCGGGATCGGGCCCGGTGTCGACCAGCACCGCCGTGTCGGCGTCGTCGGTCGCGAGGACCAGCGCATCGCCCTGGCCCACGTCGCAGTTGACGACCTTCCACCCGTCGGGCGGCCAGACCGGGGCCACAACTCTCAGCGGCACCAGCACCACGAACCCACCGACGAGCACCGCGACGACCAACGTCCGCGTCTTCTTGATCCGCAGCAACAACACGACCACCGCGGTCACCACCGTCAGCGCGAGCGCACCGGCCCAGCCGTCCGGCCACCCGACCGCCGCACCGGGCACGGCCGACGCCTGCCGCCCGACCGTGATCAGCCAGCCCACAGCGGGCCCGGCCACATGGGTGACGACCTCGGCCACCTGCGGCGAGAGCGGCGCGACGGCCGCCGCCAGCACACCCAGCACCGTCGCCGGTGCGACCACCGGCCCGGCGACGAGGTTGGCCACCACCGACACCAGGCTCACCTGTCCGGAGAGCCCGGCCACCACCGGAGCCGTGGCAAGGCTCGCGGCCATCGGCACGACAATCGCCTCGGCCAGCCCGTTCGGCACGCCACGCCGTTTGAGCGCCCGCGCCCACTTCGGCGCGACGAGCACCAACGCCGCCGTCGCCACCACGGACAACGCGAACCCCGGATCACCGCCCAGCCCCGGATCGTGCAACACCAGGACCAGTACCGCCGTCGCAAGGCTCGGCACCGCGGACCGTTGCCGGCCCATCACCAACGCCAGCAACGCGACGGCACCCATGACAGCTGCCCTGAGCACGCTCGGCTCCGGCCCGGCCAGGATGACGAACCCGACCAACGCCGCCAGCGCGGCGAACGCCGCCGGACGTGGGCCGAGACGTCTGGTGAGCAGGTAGACCGCCCCGCAGACGATGGCCAGGTTCGCTCCGCTGACCGCGAGCAGGTGCGCGAGGCCGGCCGTCCGGAACTCCTCCACGATGCGCGGCACCATCTGCTCGGTGTCGCCCACCACGAGGGCCGGCAGCAGCCCGGCTTCCTCGTCGTCGAGGACTTCGCTCGCCTGTCTCAGGCCATCGCGAAGTTCGTCGACCCAGCTCTGCCAGACCGGCGCCGG
Organism: Lentzea kristufekii; assembly: GCF_033949925.1. Classification (NCBI taxonomy): domain Bacteria; kingdom Bacillati; phylum Actinomycetota; class Actinomycetes; order Pseudonocardiales; family Pseudonocardiaceae; genus Lentzea; species Lentzea kristufekii. The sequence goes on along the minus strand of NZ_JAXAVV010000013.1, from coordinate 245,025 downwards.
CTGGGGGTTCTGCGGCGGACCGCGCACCCGCAACAACGCCGACGCCAGGTCCCCGCCTCTGGAGGGCGCGAGGGTGCCTTTGACCGTGACCTTCTGGCCCGGCAACAGATCTCGCCACTTGTCCGCCGGGGCCAGCAGCACCAGCTGGGCACCGTTCGCCGTCGCTCTGATCACGACGGTCTCGACGCCTGCCTGGGTTCCGCCGAAGCCCGCGGCCCGGATTCCCTTCGGTCTGGTGGTGAGTTCAACGGTGAGGGTGGTGCTGCGGCCTTCGCCGGCGGCCAGGCGGAGTGGGTGGGACTCGGCTCGCAGCACGTGGCCGCCGACCCAGGCCGCCGCGACCGGGCCGGAGATCAGGAGGGCTATCGCGCAGGTCCTGGTCCACCAGGCTCTTCGCCACGCCATGAGGCCGACGATTCCTGCCGCCAAGCCGATGAGCACTGCCGCCTGCCAGCTCAGGAAGAGACCGGCCACGGCTGTGGTCCAGACTGCCGCGGCTGCCGGGACCAGGCGGTAGTCGTGGGCTACCGGGTGTTTGCGAGCCACCGGGGCCTCCCCTGGCCGGTGGGAGGTCTCGGGTCACGGGTGGGACTGCCTTGGCGCGGCCGCGGAGGCTTCGGGTGATGGCGCGGAAGGGATTGCGGCTGCACTTGGGGATGCCTGGCCGTGGGGTGGTGCCAGGCGGTGTCGATGCGCGGGTGACGGGTGATGCGGACTGACGGCATGGCTGGCTCCGATCGGTGAGTTGGTGCCGGGCTGTGGGTCGTTTCGCTGAGCCGGAAAGCGGGTCCGCGGCTGGGGTCGCGGCTCAGAACGCTTCAGGCGGGTTCGGCTGGATCTGGTGGACTGACGGCGAGGGCAGGGGCAGTCGCACCTGGCCGTGGTGATGAGTGGATTCGCCGGGCGGGTGACGTGGTGCGGCAGGTCGGCGGCGCGTGGCGGTTTTCGTTGGTACGGCAACAGGTTCAGGGCTGACGCAAGGCTGTGGCACACACCGTCGTTGCACAGCGACCGAGCGCAGGGCAGTAGCACTCAGCCGCGGTGACGAAGCGGATTCACCTGGCGGGGTTGTGTGGGCTGGGCGGCGGACCAACGGCGAGGCCGCGTGGCCGTTTTCGTTGGTACTGCGGCAGGTCAGGGCTTATGCACGGTTGCGGCGCAGATACGGCACTGCCGTTGCACAGCGGGCGGCGGAACGGCGAGCGGAACAAGCGGAGCCGGGCGCGGTGGTGGGGGTGGCGGGAAGGACGCGGCCAGCCAGTGGCGGAGAGCGGTGGCCAGCGGGCGGAGCCGGCGGCGGGGCGGGGTTCGGGAGCGGTGCACGGGGAACGCGAGAGCCAGCGGGCGTGCGAGGTGGTTGTGGTCGGCTGGGAAGTGGGATGGGCTGGTCAGGTGGCGGTACTGGGCTCTGGTGCGGTGGTAGAGGGCCACGGCCTTCGTCGCGAGGGTCATGTGTGGACCAGGTCGGCCAGCTTGGTGAGCTTCGATTCGCCGATGCCCTCCACGTCGCGGAGTTGGTCCACCGACCCGAACGGGCCTTTGCGGGTGCGGTGCTCGACGATGCGTTGAGCCGTCACCGGGCCCACGCCGGGCAGGCCGTCCAGTTCGGTCGCGGTGGCGGAGTTCAGGTTCAGCTTCGGCTGGGATCCGCCGGCCTGGGCCGCTCCTGCCTGGGGCGGGGGTGGGATGCCCACCGCTATCTGTTCGCCGTCGGTGAGTTTGCGGGCCAGGTTCAGGTTGTGGAGGTTCGTACCCGGTTTCATGCCTCCGGCGAGACGGATGGCGTCGGCTACTCGGGCGCCGGACGGTGCGGTGATCAGGCCTGGGGTGGCCACCTCGCCGACCACGTCCACGACCAGTTCGGGGGCCGGGGCCGCGGTGCTCACCAGGGCCAGGTCCGGGGCCGGTTCGGCGGCGGGGCTCTGCCACCAGCTGCCCAGGCCTATCACCGTGCACGCCACGGCCACGCCGAGAGCGAGCAGACCGCGGCGCGGGAGGCGCGGCAGGCGGAAGCGGCGGCGGGTCGGGCCGTGTTCGTCCGAGTCCTCTGATCGTGCGTAGACCAGGGTCGGGTCGGCTCTCACCTTGTCGGCCAGTGCGGCCAGGCGTTCGGTCGGGAGGGAGTCCTGGTGGGAGCGGGGGAACATGCGAGCGACGTTACGGAGCGGGATGGGTGGGGAGGTGGGGTGAGCTCCGGGGCTGTGGATTACTCGCGGGTTGTGGACAGGTCGCGATCACTCGCGGTTCGGGGACGGGGAATTGTCGGGGGTCTGTGGGAGGCTGTCGGGTCCTCCCGGCAGCACCACGACGCCCAGCACTCCTGGGCCCGTGTGCGCGCCGATCACCGCGCCCACCTCCGAGATCACGCATCCCGTCGAGCCGGGCAGCCGTTCGTCCAGGCGGGTCGCCAGTTCGGCGGCGCGTTCGGGAGCGGCCAGGTGGTGGACGGCCAGTCCGACGGGACCGTCGCCCGCCGCGGCCGCCGCCAGGTCGACCAGACGGCCCACCGCGCGGCTCATCGTGCGCACCTTCTCCAACGGCACGATCCGGCCGTCGTCCATGTGCAGCAACGGTTTCACGGCCAGCGCGGTCCCCACCAGCGCCGCCGCCGTACCGATCCGGCCACCCCGGCGCAGGTAGTCCAGCGTCTCGAGGCAGAAGAACATCCGCGTCTGTCGAGCGGCCGAGGAAGCAGCGTCCTCGACCTCGGCGTGCGAGCACCCGGCAGCCACGGCCGCACTCGCGCGCAACACCGAGAACCCGAGCCCCATGCCCGTCGACCGCGAGTCGACAACGCGAATCTGAGAAGGACCGACCTCCTCCGCCGCCAGCCGCGCGGCCTCCCACGTCCCGGACAGCTCACGAGAGAGATGCACGGACACGACCTCGTCTGACGACGACAGAACCTCGCGGTACACGGCGGCCATCTCGCCAGGCGTGGGGCGTGAGGTGGTCACCCGGCGGTGCTCGGCGAGGGCACCGGCCAGTTCGGAAGGACCGAAGTCGACGCCGTCGAGGCGTCCGGCACCGTCCACCGCGACGTGCAGCGGCACCACGGTGATCGCATGGCGCTTCGCGAAACCCTCGGGCAGGTATGCCGTGGAGTCGGTGACGATGGAGATGCGCACGAGCGACGAGCCTACGGGGCTCACTCCTCCGAGGGACTCAACGCCACGGACGAGATCAGTGAGGCCATCGCCTTGCCCACGAGTTCGTGGCCCTCCCAGCCCCAGTGCATCCCGTCCGGGTTCCCGGCACCGGACCGCACGTGCTCCCCGATCACGGCGGGCAGGTTCAGCAACGGCACACCCGCATCCGCGGCCCAGCCACGCACGGCCGCAACCGCAGCCGCGTGCCCCTGATGGGCGTACGCGTACGTAGCCGCGCGATGCACCGACGGCACGATCGCGACCGCCGGCATCGTGTACTGGAGATTGCGGACGGACTGCAGCATGTCTCGCAGGTAGCGCGCGGTCAGCGCGGGAGGCAGCGACGCCCGCGTGTAAGGCGCCAGCCGGGGCTGCACGAACTGATAGCGCGCACGAACCCACCGTCGCAACCAGTCCGGCCGCACATAACGCAGCCCCTCGCGCAGATACGTCGGCAACGGCGAGGGCAGCGTGTCCATGCTGCCCACCGCGAACACCAGCACGTCCGTACGAGGCAGCAACGACCAGATCCGCGGATCCCCGGTCAACGCCCACCAGGCGTCCCGCGCCGTCCAGCCGAACCCGGCCGCCAGCTCCGCCGATCCACCCAGCGCCTCGGCACAGATGTTGTGCCACAGGCGTGGATGATCAGCGGGCAGCGGACCGGAAGGCCCGAAGAACGACAGCGAGTCCCCGAGGACGAGCAGTCTCAACGCGTGGTGCCCGCGTTGTACGACGTCAGCCGCCAGAGGTCGTTGCGCCGGGTGAACACGGTCCAGTGGCAGTTCGAGATGCCGCCGAGCTGCGACCAGTTCTCCACCGGCAGGCCGAGCAGCCGGCCGGTCAGGGCGCTGATCAGGCCACCGTGCGCGCACAGCAGCACGGTGCCGGAGAACTCCGCGTCGACCTCGTGCACGACCTTGATGGCCCGCTCGGCCACCTCGACGCGCGACTCGCCGTCCGGCGGCACGAACGTCGGATCGGTGCGCCACACCGTGACCGCGCCCGGCCACTCCCGCTCCACCTCGGCCACGTTCAGGCCCTGCCACTTGCCAAGGTGGGTCTCGCGCAGCCGTTCGTCGATCCGCAGCGGAACGTCCGTCGACGACGTGAACACGCCGGCGGTGTTGCGCGCCCGTTGCAGGTCGGACGCGACCACCATCTCCGGTTCGAACCCGGCGAGCACCGGCACGGCGAACCTGGCCTGGTTCAAGCCGGTCTCGGTGAGCGCCGAGTCCAGATGACCCTGCAGACGACCTGTCGCGTTGTAGTCGGTCTCACCGTGCCGCCACAGCACGAGCCGGCTCAGGGCCATCAGCTACCTCATTCAGCCGTGGACTCGGCGGGGACGTCCGCTTCGAACTCGATGCGCGGGCAGTCCTTCCACAGCCGCTCCAGGCCGTAGAAGCTGCGCTCCTCCGTGTGCTGGACGTGCACCACGACGTCCACGAAGTCCAGCAGCACCCACCGGCCCTCGCGGGCCCCTTCGCGGCGCACCGGCTTCGTGCCGGCCTCCCGCAGCTTCTCCTCGATGTTGTCGACGATCGCGCCGACCTGCCGCTCGTTGTGAGCGGACGCGATCACGAACACGTCGGTGATCACGAGCTGGTCGGAGACGTCGAGCACCGTCACGTCGTGCGCCTTCTTGTCGGCCGCTGCGTTCGCCGCGACCAGCGCCAGCCGTCGTGCCTCGTCGGTGGCTGCCACGTCACTCCTCTGACTTCCGGCAGGCGTCGATACGCCCACACGAGTTACTGAGGGTACCGGCGCGCGCCAACAGGTACTTCACACCCACGCATGACGAAGGCCACCTCAGCGCCCTGAGGTGGCCTTCACCGGTGCCGAAGCCTTAGAGCGGGCGGACCTGCTGGGCCTGCGGCCCCTTCTGGCCCTGTCCGACCTCGAACTCGACCTTCTGGTTCTCCTCGAGCGAACGGAAACCCTTGGACTGGATCTCCGAGTAGTGCACGAAGACGTCGGCCGAGCCGTCGTCGGGCGCGATGAAGCCGAAGCCCTTTTCGGCGTTGAACCACTTCACGGTGCCTGTAGCCAAAGTCTTGCCTTCCACGAACCAGCAACAACCCGCTGATTGTTGCTCCCCGAGCGCTCGGATGCACGCAAAATCCACTCGAACGTGGTTACGACTCGGAGTACAGGCCTGTTTTCGCGATGTATTGGACGACACCGTCGGGGACCAGGTACCAAACGGGCTGCCCGGATGCAGTACGCGCGCGGCATCCGGTCGAAGAGATCGCCATGGCCGGGACCTCGACGAGCGACACCGAGCCGGGCGGCAGGTGGCGGTCGTTCAGCGTGTAGCCCGGACGGGTGACGCCGATGAAGTGGGCGAGGTCGAACGCGTCCGCAGCACGCTTCCACGACAGGATCTGCTCCAGCGCGTCCGCACCCGTGATGAAGAACAGGTCGGCGTCCGGGTACTGCTTCTTGAGGTCCGTGAGCGTGTCCACGGTGTACGTGGGGCCCTCACGGTCGATGTCGACCCTGCTGACCGAGAACCGGGGGTTGGAGGCCGTGGCGATGACCGTCATGAGATAGCGGTCCTCGGCGGCGGAGACCTCCCGCGACGCCTTCTGCCAGGGCTGGCCCGTCGGCACGAAGATCACGCGGTCCAGGTCGAACCTGGCCTGCACCTCGCTGGCGGCCACGAGGTGGCCGTGGTGGATCGGATCGAACGTGCCACCCATGACGCCGATGCGCATCGAGACAGCGTAGACCGGCGTCGGGCCGCTCCCGTGGCCCAACGCCGGTCGTGCTGATCACACCGCACGGCTCAGGGGGAGGACGAGCCGTTCGGGTCGCGGCCCACCCCGAAGCAGAGCCGCGCGCACTGGAGGAACGTGCGGACCGCTCCCCCATTACGCGACCGGACCAAGATTTTTCTCACCAGGCCACGACGAGCTTCAGCGGCCCCCTGACCAGCGAACCCTTGCGGAACTCGACGGGCTCGGCGAGCCGCAGACCGGGCATGCGGCGCAGCAGCGTGCCCAGTGCGACCTGCAGTTCCATCCGCGCGAGCTGCGAGCCGAGGCAGAAGTGGATGCCGTGGCCGAACTGCAGGTGCTGGCCGACCTCACGCTCCAGGTCCAGCTCGGCGCCGTTGGCGTACATCGCCTCGTCGCGGTTCGCCGACGACAGGACCACCAGCACGGCGTCGCCTTCCTTCACCAGCGCGTTGCCGACCTGGACGTCCTCGGTCGCGATGCGGGGGAAGCCGGCGCCGCTGCCCAGCGGGATGAACCTCAGCAGTTCCTCGATGGCGTTCGGGAGCTTGTCGGGGGCCTCACGGAGGCTCTTCATGGCGTCCGGGTGCTCGAACAGCGTCACGACGCTGTTGGAGAGCATGTTCGCCGTCGTCTCGTGACCCGCGACCAACAACGTGATGCCGAACCGGACAAGTTCGTCCTCGCTCAGCCGGTCCTCGTTGTCCCGTGCGGCGACGAGTGCGCTCATCAGATCGTCCGTGGGGTGCGCACGGCGTTTCGCGACGAGGTCGGTGAAGTAGGCGTACAGCTTCATCACGCCGTCCATCGCCTCTTCAGGCGAGTAGCCACCGACCGTGGACAGCGCCTGGTTCGACCACTGGCGGAAGTCCTCGCGATCCTCGAACGGCACGCCGAGCAGCTCGCAGATGACCGTGATCGGGAACGGCATGCTGAAGCCCTCGACCAGGTCACCAGGGTTGTCCAGGCGGTCGAGCAGTTCGTCGGTGATCTGCTGGGCGCGCGGCCGCAGTTCCTCGATCCGGCGCACCGTGAACGCCTTGGACACCAGCCGGCGCATGCGCGAGTGGTCCGCGCCGTCGTGCGTGAGGATCGACCCGCCCGGCGCGATGAGGGGCTGCATCCGCGGCACGTCCTGGCCGACCGTCCGCGCACGGCTGAACCGCGGGTCGCCCAGGACGAACTTCGTCTCTTCGTAGGACGTGACGAGCCAACCCTCGCCGCCGTACGGGTACGTCACGCGCGAGACGAGCTCATCACGCCGTAGACGTTCATAGGCCGGGTCGAGGGTCAGGCCGTCAGCTTCGGAGAACGGATAGGTGGGAGCCATGTCTCCGAACGTAGAGCTACGCCTTCGGTCGTGTGTGTCCTTCGCCCCACACGACCCATTTAGAGGAAGTCAGCTCGGTCAGGCCCATCGGGCCGCGGGCATGCAGCTTCTGCGTGGAGATGCCGATCTCCGCGCCCATGCCGAACTCCGCGCCGTCCGTGAAGGCGGTGGAGGCGTTGACGAACACCGCCGCCGCGTCCACACGCGTCGTGAACCTGCGTGCTGCCGCGACGTCGTTCGTGACGATGGCCTCGCTGTGGCCTGAACCGTACGTCGCGATGTGCTTCACCGCGTCGTCCAGCGAGTCGACGACCTTCGCCGCGATGTCGAGGCTCAGGTACTCGGTGCCCCAGTCGTCGTCGGTCGCGTCGAGGACGTCCGGCTGGTGGGCGAACTGCTCGTCGCCGTGGATGGTCACGTTCTCCTGCTGCAGCGCCTTGGTGATGCGCGGGACGAACTCCTGCGCGACGTCCTTGTGCACCAGCAGGGACTCCGCCGCGTTGCACACGCTCGTGCGCCGCGTCTTGGCGTTGAGGACGATCGCCTCGGCCATGTCGAGGTCGGCGTTCGCGTCCACGTACACGTGGCAGTTGCCGACGCCGGTCTCGATCGTGGGAACCGTCGCCTGCTCCACGACGGCGTTGATCAGACCCGCGCCACCGCGGGGGATCACCAGGTCGACCAGGCCGCGGGCGGTGATGAGGTGGGTGACGGACGCGCGGTCGTGGCACGGCAGGAGCTGCACGCTGTCGGCCGGCAGGTTCACGCTTTCGAGTGCGTCGCGCAGGACGGCGACGAGCGTGGTGTTGGACCGCTCGGCGGTCGAGGAACCCCGCAACAGTGCGGCGTTGCCCGACTTCAGCGCGAGACCGGCGGCGTCGACCGTGACGTTCGGACGGCCCTCGTAGACCATGCCCACGACGCCCATCGGGACGCGGACCTGCTTGAGCTCGAGGCCGTTCGGGAGGATGCCGCCGGTGATGACCTGACCGATCGGGTCCGGAAGGCCCGCAACGGTTTCCAGTCCGACCGCGACGCCGTCGATGCGGGCTTCGGTCAGGGTGAGGCGGTCCAGGATGTTCTCCGGGAGACCGGCTGCCTTACCGGCGTCGAGGTCCTTCTGGTTGGCCTCGATGATCTCTGGCGCGCGCTTGCGGAGGGCGGCGGCCATCTCGAGCAGCGCGGTGTCCTTGCGCTCACGGGTGGCGAGGACTAGTTCGTCGGCGGCGACACGGGCGCGGCGCGCTGCCGCGTGCACCTGATCGCGCAGGTCATCAGTCACGCCACACAGCTTACGACCTGCGACAATCACAATTGTCAGACCCGCCTGCCAGGCTTGCTGCCATGGATGACGACATCGCGAGTTCGCGTCGGTCGTCCGGTCAACCGCTCGTGCTGAATTCGGCGAAGCCCAATTCGGCACGAGTGATTCGGCCGGATGACCGACTTCCCGGCGAACTCGCCGCCGTCTGCGGAGCAGCGGCCGACCAGCACGGCCTGGCAAGCTTGCTCCCCATGGACGACATCGCGTTGCGAGAACTGGCGGAGGAACGGCTCCGGGCACTGGCGGGCCCTGGGGCTGTGCTGCGCGAGGACCAGTGGACCGCGATCCACACCCTCGTGGCCCAGCGCCGCAGAGCGCTCGTCGTCCAGCGCACGGGCTGGGGCAAGTCGGCCGTGTACTTCATCGCGACGGCGTTGCTGCGTCAGCTCGGTGAGGGCCCCACGGTCATCGTGTCGCCGTTGCTCGCGTTGATGCGCAACCAGATCGATGCCGCGGCACGGGCCGGTGTGCACGCGGTGACGATCAACTCGGCGAACCCCGGTGAGTGGGACGCCGTGCAGGAGCAGGTCGCGGCCGGCGAGGTCGACGTGCTCCTGGTGAGTCCGGAACGGCTGAACAACCCCGACTTCCGCGATGCGGTGCTGCCGTCGCTGACGGCGTCGGCGGGCATGCTCGTCGTCGACGAGGCCCACTGCATCTCGGACTGGGGCCACGACTTCCGGCCGGACTACCGCAGGCTGCGGACGTTGCTGACGGAGCTGCCCGCGGGCGTGCCGGTGCTGGCGACCACGGCGACGGCCAACAACAGGGTGGTCCACGACGTCACCGAGCAGCTGGGGCTCGGCGCCGACGAGGGCACACTGGTGCTGCGCGGGCCGCTGGACCGCGACAGCCTGCGGCTGTCGGTCGCGTTGCTGCCGACCGCGGAGTCGCGTCTCGGGTGGCTGGCCGAGCAGCTCGACCGGATGCCGGGGTCCGGGATCATCTACACGCTCACGGTCGCGGCGGCGGACGACATCGCGGCGTTCCTCGCCTCGCGTGGCTTCGCGGTGGCCGCGTACTCGGGCAAGACCGAACCCTCCGAGCGCGAACGCGCTGAGGAGGACCTGCTGAACAACAAAGTCAAGGCGCTCGTCGCGACCTCCGCCCTCGGCATGGGCTTCGACAAGCCGGACCTGGGGTTCGTCGTGCACGTGGGCGCCCCCTCCTCCCCCATTGCGTACTACCAGCAGATCGGCCGTGCGGGCCGCGGTGTCGAGCGGGCCGAGGTGGTCCTGCTGCCGGGTCACGAGGACAGGGACATCTGGGCGTACTTCGCGTCGCTGGCGTTCCCGCCCGAGGTGGTCGTGCGGCAGGTCCTGTCCGCACTCGACGGCGCGGGCAGGCCGCTCTCGACGGCGGCGCTGGAGCCGATGGTCGAGCTGTCGCGCGGCAGGCTCGAGGTGGTGCTGAAGGTGCTGGACGTCGACGGCGCGGTCCGGCGCGTGCGCGGGGGCTGGGAGTCGACGGGCCGGCCGTGGGAGTACGACGGCGAGCGGTACGCGCGCATCGCCCAGGCGCGCAAGGCCGAGCAGCAGGTGATGATCGAGTACCTGCGCACCGACGCGTGCCGGATGAAGTTCCTCCAGGACCAGCTCGACGACCCGACCTCGCACGAGTGCGGTCGCTGTGACAACTGCACCGGTGAGCGGCTGTCGGTCGAGGTGTCCGAGGTGGCGGCGGAAGCGGCTCGCGAACGGCTGCTGCGTCCCGGGCTGGACGTGGCGCCGCGCAAGATGTGGCCAACGGGCATGAGCGCGATCGGCGTCCCGCTGTCCGGCAAGATCCCCGCGGCCGAGGTGGCGGCCACGGGCCGGGCGCTCGGCAGGCTCACCGACATCGGCTGGGGCAACCGGCTGCGCGACCTGCTCGCGGACGGTGCCGACCGCGAGATCCCGGACGACGTGTTCGCGGCGTGCGTGAAGGTGCTGACGGCGTGGGACTGGGACGAACGGCCGGTCGGCGTCGTGACGGTCGGTTCGCGCCGGCGGCCGGAGCTCGTCGGCAGCTTCGGGCACAAGATCGCGTCGATCGGGCGGCTGCCGTTCCTGGGCACCGTGTGGCTCGGCGAGTCGACGCACCGGGCCAACAGCGCCCAGCGGCTGGCCGGTCTCGTGCGGGCGGGCGAGACACCGGACGTGTCCGGTGTGGACGGTCCGGTGCTGTTGGTGGACGACCACATCGACACCGGGTGGACGATGACGGTGGCGGCTCGGATGCTCAGGAAGGAGGGGGTGTCCGCCGTGCTGCCGTTCGCGCTGGCGGTGACGAACTGATCAGCGAGGCTGACCAGCCCAGCAGGCCGATCGCGATCGAGCAGAAGCCGATCGCGATGAGCCCCAGCAGCAGCACAGGGAACACCTTCGGCAATGCCGGCGGATGCAGGTGCACGTCTCCGTTGACGGCACCTGCCTGCACCACGATGCCGGTGGTGGCCGCCACGACGGAGTTGTCGACGGTCATTGGCGGCGGCTCACGGTTGGTGTTCGTCAGCATGGGTGTGCAAGGTGGAAGAGAGGGTCAGTTCATCAGCAGCGGCCTCCTTGCGCAGCCGGGCAAGCGCACGATGTTGCGCCACCCGTACCGCACCCGGCGTCGTACCGACCGCCTCAGCGGTTTCCTCTGCGGAGAGTCCGACCACCACCCTCAACAGCAAGATCTCTCGCTGCTTCTCGGGCATGGCACGCAGCGCCGCAGCTACTCGATTGGACAGTTCGCCCTGCATCGCCCGCTGCTCCGGGCCGGCTTCGGTTCTCACGTCCGGAATTTCGGGAATGGGCTCGGAACGGTTCCTGGCAGCAGACCGATGCGCATTGGCGACCTTGTGTGCCGCGATCCCGTAGACGAACGCGAGGAAGGGCCGGCCCTGATCGCGGTAGCTGGGCAACGCTGTGAGCACCGCGAGACACACGTCCTGAGCGACAGAGTCCGCCGTGACAGCGTTTCCCACTCTTGCGCGGCAGTACCGCACCACAAGAGGACGAATGAACGTCAGCAAGCGTTCAATCGCCTGACTGTCACCAGCTATCGCTGCTGACACATCGTTGTGTTCGCTGCTTTCCTCCACAAGGGAACGACGTGAGGCGGCGTCGAGCCTGTCTGCTCGGACCTTCACCTCCTCGAGGGCGGCCTCAACGTTCAGCCGAGTGGCAACGGAGGCCACGAGTTCCTGATTGGCATGGTCGAGCCAGCTGTCGAATGCACGCGGTCCGTCGAACTTCATGCGGCTCCCCCTCCTTCCACGGACTCCGATCCCGCCGTTCCCTCGAACTCCTTCTTGAGCCGGTCTTTCGCATGTCGCAAGGTCGACCGCACAGTCGTGGAGGTCATCTCAAGCGCCTCGGCAATCTCGACGTTCGTGAATCCGTCCAAATGCCAGGCGAGCACCAGACGTTGCCGCTCGGGAAGTTTCGCCAGCAGGTATTCCACCTGAGGCTGCTCCACTATCGCGGCAAGCGTGTCGTCCACCGAGTGGTCGTTGGGCGCGTTCAGCCAACCTCCAGAGATGGCGCGTCTGACACCTTCCCTGTTTCGCAGCGAGGACTTCAACGCGATGCGATACGCGGCCTTGCGCACCCACGCCGAGGCACAGGTCAGAGTGGCCCAACTGCTCCGAGCCGCGACCATGGCGTCGACAGCCGCATCCTCGGAGGTGGCCCGGTCGAAGTTCATCTTGACCAGGAAGGCGACCAGGTGTCCGAACTCGCGGCGGAAGAAGTCGTCGAAGTCGATCGAACTCGCCACGCTCGCGCCACCTCCTTGCCAAGGTCGGGAACAGCCGTCACTGCTGTAGTGCGCCGGGAACCTCGCCGCGTGCAAAAGAAATGCGGAACAACGATCGGGTCGATGTTCCGTTCAGCCGAGATCAGGGTCGGCAGTTGTGGATGGCCGACGTGGCGGTGCGAAGAGTCCCGCGAAGCAGTTCGCGGTGGCGAGAACTTCACCCGAACGCCAGCAGACGTAGGTCATTCGAGTCAGGCGGAGTGAACCGGCGCGGTGTGGCACTGTCAGCGGCATGACTCCGGACGTCGTGCGGTACCGGCAGGCCGATCTCCTCGCGAGCCTGTACCGGCGGTTCGGGCCGGTGGTGCGGATGGGGCCGTACACCTACCTGCTCGGGCCCGAGGCGAACCGGTTCGTGTTCGCCCATTCCGAGTTGTTCGAGGTGGAGCGGGCGTTCCAGTCGCTGGTGCCGGTGGACGGGCCCACGTCGTTGATCGTGAGCGACGGTGAGGACCACAAGCGGCGGCGCCGGTTCGTGCAGCCCGCGTTGGCGCACCGGCAGATCGCGAGCTACGTACCGGTCATGCGGGCCAACGCCGAGGCGACGATCGACGCGTGGCGGCCGGGAGAGGTCGTCGACGCGTACCAGGAGTTCCGCCGGGCGATCCGGCGCAGCACGATCCACGCGTTGTTCGGCGAGGAGCTGGCGCAGGAATCGGACTTCTTCGGCGCGCACCTGCAGGTGCTGATCAACCTGATCGACCGCAACCCGGCGGTCGTCACGCTGCTCAGGACGATGCGGGCGCCGGCCTGGCGCAACGCGATGCGGGCGCGCAGGGCCGTCGACGCGCGGGTCTACCGGGCGATCGAGGAGACGCGTCAAGGCAAGACGGCCGGTGACGTGCTCACCTCTCTCGTGGAGGGTGACGGGCTGAGCGACCTGGAGGTGCGCGACCAGATCGTCACGCTGATCGCGGCCGGGTACGAGACGACCAGCGGCGCGATGGCGTGGGCGGTGTTCAACCTGTTGCGGCACAACGGGGTCTGGGAGCGTGCGCGGCAGGACGACGACTACCTGGGCAACGTGGTCAACGAGACGCTCAGGCTCTACCCGCCGGCGGTCGTGTCGGCGCGGGTCGCGACGCAGGATTTCGAGTTCGCCGGGAAGAAGATCCGGCAGGGCACGTTCCTGCTGTACAGCCCGTACGTCACGCATCGGCTGGCCGAGGTGTTCCCGGATCCGCTGAAGTTCGACCCGGACCGCTGGGAGACCAAGCCGGCCCTGCACGAGTTCCTGCCGTTCGGCGGCGGCCCGCACCGCTGCATCGGCGCCGGGCTCGCCACGACCGAGCTGACCGTGATGCTGAAAGCGTTGCTGCAGAGACCGAAACCCGAACTGCTCCCCCAGCGCCTCACGCCGACCGGACTCGCGGCGATGCGGCCCAAGCACGGCCTCAGAATCCGAGCAGCAGGGTGACCGTCGAGGCGAGGCAGGCGACGGCGCGCACGTGGTTCCAGATCGTCCAGGTGCGCAGGTACTGCGGCCAGTAGGCGTCGTCGGACTGTTCGAGACGGTTGTTCATCGGCACGTTGACGACCATCGTCAGCAGGACGCAGCCGACGACGTAGAGCAGGCCGCCGGCGATCCTGCCCTGGAAGACCTCGATGCCGCACAACACGGCGTTGCCGAGGAACACCAGCAGGAACAACGGGTTCTGGATCCGGACGTTGATCCGGCGCATCGCTTCGCGTGCCGCGGAGGCGGGCAGATCGGCGAGGCCGGGCATGACAGCGACCGAGAAGGCGAAGAACAGCCCGGCCATCAGGCCGGAAGCGGCGGCTGCGATCAGCGTGATTGTCCCCATGGCGCTCACTCTGACCGTTGAACGCAGGACTCTCAATGACAATTCATCGCGCGGACTTGCTCGTTCGTCCAGAATCAACGCCATGACGGATGCACTGGGCGAGGCACTGCACCTGCTGAGGATGTCCGGCACCTTCTACTGCCGCAACGAGCTCACCGAGCCGTGGGGCGCGACGATGCCCGACATGGCGGACTGCCTGTGGTTCCACGTCCTGACCAGCGGCCGGTGCGACGTCGAGGTCGACGGCCAGGTCATCTCGCTCGAACCCGGCGACGTGCTGCTCGTCCCGGGAGGGCAGCGCCACCGGCTGTTCTACGGCGAGGCGGAGTCGCCGGTCGTCACGACGCTGCCGCACGAGTTCGAGACCGACAACTACGCGATCCTGCGGCACGGTGGTGGCGGCGCGGTGACGCACCTCGTGTGTGGTGCGGTCCGTTTCGACCATCCGGCCGCGAAGCACCTCATCAACGTGCTGCCGAACGTGCTGTACGTGCGCCGTGCCGACGACATGCGCGCCACCATCGACCTGATGGCCGCCGAGGCACAGGCCGTGCGTCCCGGCGGCGAGGCGGTCATCACCAGGCTCGCGGACGTGCTGGTGATCCAGACGATCCGCTCGTGGCTCGCCAACGACCCGGCCGCGCGCACCGGCTGGCTCGGCGCGCTGCAGGACCAGCAGATCGGGCAGGCACTCGCGCTGATCCACCGCGACCCCGCACAGCCGTGGACCGTCGAACGCCTCGCACACCAGACCGCCATGTCACGGTCGGCGTTCGCGGCGCGGTTCACCGAACTCGTCGGCGAACCGGCCATGCGTTACGTCACGCGGTGGCGCATGCACGTCGCGATGAATCGGCTGAAGGACCGCGACAGCACGGTCAGCGAGATCGCCCGCGGCCTCGGTTACGAGTCGGAGGCCGCGTTCAGCCGGGCGTTCAAACGGATCGTCGGGGTGTCGCCCGGTCAGGCGCGGGCGGGCTGAAGCAGGTCCCAGCGGTTGCCGTAGAGGTCTTCGAAGACGGCCACGCGGCCGTAGACCTCGTCGCGCGGCGTCTCCCGGAAGTGCACGCCGAACGCGGTCATGCGGGCGTGGTCGCGGTCGAAGTCGTCGGTGTTGAGGAAGAACCCGACACGTCCGCCGGTCTGGTCGCCCACTCGTGCCTGCTGCTGATCCGTGTCAGCCTGTGCCAGCAGCAGCGACGCACCCTCTCCCGCCGACACCACCACCCAGCGCTTGTGGCCCTGAGGGGTGTCCTCGACCAGCGTGAACCCGAGTCCCTCCACGTAGAAGCGGATCGCCTCGTCGTAGTCGCGGACCACCAACGTCACCAAACCAATAGATCGCACGGCGATGAGTATCAACGACGAGAGAGGTCTACTCGCGCATGGCTGACTCACTCGTTCTCCTGCATCCAGGTGGAGCCGATCCGTCCGCGTTCGGGCCTCAGTTCGACGCACTCGCCGACTTCTCCCTTCACGCACCACATCGCGTCGACCAGGCCACTCAGGACCACACCGAGATGGCTCACGAGACGATCGAGTTCCTGGAACGGGTCGGGCCCGCCCACCTGCTCGGCTGCAGCGACGGGGCCACGGTGGCACTGCTCACCGCCCTGCTCAGACCGGACCTCGTGCAACGCCTTGTGGTCGTGTGCGGCGTCTTCCACCACGACGGGTGGGACCCGGCCACGGAACTGACGCCGATGCACCACCGTTCTCCCGCGCTGACCGAGAAAGATCTCGGGACACTGCCGAACCGAACGCTGATCATGATCGGCGATGACGACGAGGTGACGCTGGAGCACGCCACCGCCCTGTACCGGGCGCTGCCCAAAGCCGAGCTCGCGGTCGTTCCCGGCACGTCGCACGGTCTGCTGCACGAGAAACCCGCGCTGTGCAACGCGATGATCGTGGACTTCCTGACCAACGATCCAGTCAAGACGTACGCGCCAATTCGTCGCCGTGTGTGATTGGGTGCGTCTATGGCGGTTACTTCGGAGACGCATCGACTGCCCGTACGCACGCTCGTCGCATCTAGCGCCGGCAACGCGGTGGAGTGGTACGACTGGGGGATCTACACGGCGTTCAGCATCTACTTCGCGACGCAGATCTTCCCTTCTGGCAACGAAACCGCAGCGCTGCTGAGCACCTTCGCGACGTTCGCGCTCGCCTTCTTCTTCCGCCCGCTCGGCGGCTATCTGCTCGGCCGGTTCGCGGACCTCAAGGGCCGCCGCACCGCGATGCTGTTCACGATCGTGCTGATGTCCGGCGGTTCGGTCGTGATCGGCCTGTTGCCGACGTTCGAGCAGGTCGGCTGGTTGTCACCGGCATTGCTGGTGCTCGCCCGCATCGCGCAGGGCATGGCGCTCGGCGGCGAGGTGTCGAACGCGTCGGCGTACCTGGCGGAGATCGCGCCCGCCACGCATCGCGGCCGGTACTCGTCGTTCTTCTACATCTCGACCGGCGCGGCGGTGCTGATCGCGTCGCTGCTCGGGTTCTTCCTGTCCCGCAACCTCGACAAGGCCGCGATGGCCTCCTACGGCTGGCGCGTGCCGTTCCTGATCGGTGGCGTGCTCGGCCTGGTCGGTCTGTGGCTGCGGCGGGAGCTCAAGGAGACCGAGCAGTTCGAGGAGAACAAGGCCAAGGCCGAGAGCCTGCGCAACCCGCTGCTGATGACGGTGAAGGAGCACCCGAAGGCCGTCGGGCAGCTCATCGGCATCACCCTGCTCTCGACGCTGAGCTTCTACACGTTCTTCAGCGCGCTGACGCCGTTCGCGGTGAAGACCAAGGGCACCAACGACATCGACGTGTTCCTGGCCCTGTCGATCGGCACCGTCGTGTTCATCGCGCTGCAGTACCCGATGGGGTGGATGGCCGACCGCTACGGCCGCAAACCGCAGATGCTCGTGTGGTCGGCGGCGATGGCGTTGCTGGTCGTGCCACTGTCGACACTGGTCAAGCCGGGGCTGGTGAACCTCGTGATCGTGTTCGCCGTGGGGCTCGGGCTGTACACGGCGATCACGTCGATCGCACCGGCGATCATGAGCGAGCTGTTCCCGACCGAACTGCGCGGGCTCGGCATCGGGGCTTGGTACAACCTGACCGTCGCGGTGTTCGGCGGTACCGCCCCGCTGGTCATCCAGGCCGTGGGCGGCACCGTCTTCTTCTGGTACGTGGCGGTCAGCGCGGTGATCACGTTCCTCGTGATCCTCACGCTTCCGGAGACAAAGGGTGTTCGGTTGAGCTGAGGCAGAACTCGTTGCCTTCGGGGTCGGCCAGCACGAACCAGACGCCGTCGCGGCTCACCACCGAGGCGCCGAGACCGACGAGCCGCGCCACCTCGGCCTCGACGTCGTCACACCACAGGTCGACGTGCACCCGGTTCTTCACCGTCTTGGGTTCGGGCACGCGGTTGAAGAAGAACCGCGGCGACCCGTCGAGCAGCACCGACGGGTCGTCCTCGGGGTCGTCGATGCCCATGGCGCTCAACCGCGTCAGCTCGGCGTCGTCGTACGGGGCGATCTCGTGGTCGTCGAGCGCCTGCGCCCAGAACCTGGCGAGAGACGCGGGATGAGCGCAGTCGATGACGACATCGTGCATCCGGGCCATGCACCCGAGACTAGCGATGCAACGGCACCAGATCATCGGCGTGCACGACCTCGCGGCGCTGTTCCTCAGGCAGGTCGTGGGTCTTGCGGCCGATCAACGACGGCAGCTCGGCCGAGTCGTAGCCGGCCACACCGCGGGCGACGACCTCGCCGGCCAGGCTGACCAGTTCCACGACGTCGCCTGCCTCGAAGTCGCCGTCCACGCCCGTGATTCCGGCGGCCAGCAACGAACGACGCCTGCCCACCACCGCGGCGACCGCGCCGTCGTCGAGGTGCAGCCGGCCGTTGGCGTCGGTGGCGTAGCCGAGCCAGAAGCGGCGGGCGGTGAGGCGCGAACCCGTCGCGGCGAAGGCGGTGCCCACGTCGGCGGCGGTCAGGGCGCGGCCCGCTTCGGTGGCGCTGGTGAGCAGCACCGGGATGCCCGCGGACGAGGCCAGGCGGGCGGCGGCGAGCTTGGAGGCCATGCCGCCGGTGCCGAGGCCGGACGCGCCGGCGGTACCCGCCTCCACACCGTCCACATCGGACGCTGACGCCACCTCGGCGATGCGGACGGCTCCCGGCTTGCGCGGATCACCCGAGTACAGGGCGTCCACGTCGGACAACAGGAACAGCGCGTCGGCACCCACGAGGTGGGCGACGAGGGCGGCGAGGCGGTCGTTGTCGCCGAAGCGGATCTCTTCGGTGGCAACGGTGTCGTTCTCGTTCACGACAGGTACGGCACCCAACGCCAGCAAACGCGAGAACGTGCGCTGGGCGTTGCGGTAGTGGGCGCGGCGCACCACGTCGTCGGCGGTCAGCAGCACCTGGCCGACCGTCAGCGAGTAGCGGCCGAACGAGTTCGCGTAGGCGTGCGCCAAGGTGAGCTGGCCGACGCTCGCCGCGGCCTGCTGGGTGGCGAGGTCGCGGGGGCGGCGGGAGAGCTTCAACGGCGCCAGGCCGGCGGCGATCGCACCCGACGACACGAGCACCACCTGGCTGCCCGCTGCGGCACGGGCGGCGAGGGCGTCGACCAGCGCGTCGAGACGCGCTGGGTCGAGGCCACCTTCCGCTGTGGTCAAAGAAGAAGAGCCGACCTTGACCACGATGCGGTTCGCCGAAGCGACCGCTTGCCGAGCTTGTGAGACCACGGGGGCCGTCACGGATTTACTCCTCGTCGAAGTCGTCGCCGTACTCACCGGGCGCGCGGCGGGCCTTCTTCAGGGCCTTGCGCTCGTGGGCGCCGATGCGGTCGTTGCGCTCGAGACGGATGTCCGTGCCACGTCCGGTCATCGTCATCGCGATGCCGGCCGGGGTGGTCGGTTCCCAGTCGAAGATCAGGTCGCCGATGGTGACCTGGCAACCGGGGACGGCGCCCATCTTCACGAGCTTTTCCTCGACGCCCAGCCTGTTGAGGCGGTCCGCGAGGTAACCGACGGCTTCGTCGTTGGAGAAGTCGGTCTGGCGGATCCAGCGCTCGGGGCGTTCGCCCTTCACGATGAAGCCACCCTCGACCGAGGGGTCCTCGGTCACGGTGAAGCCCTGGTCGTCCACGGCGGTCGGCCGCAGCACGATTCGGGTCGATTCCTTCTTCGGCTGGGCCTCGCGGTACTCGCGCACGACCTCGGCCAGCTTGAACGTCAGCTCGCGCAGGCCCTGGCGGGACACCGTCGACACCTCGAAGACCGGCAGGCCACGGGCCTCGATCTCCGGGCGGACGATGTCGGCGAGGTCCTGGGCGTCCGGGATGTCGACCTTGTTGAGGATCACCACGCGCGGACGGTCCTCGAAGTTGCCGCCGAGTGCCGGCGTGTACTCCGAGAGTTCCTTCTCCA
Source organism: Lentzea kristufekii (assembly GCF_033949925.1). Taxonomy (NCBI): domain Bacteria; kingdom Bacillati; phylum Actinomycetota; class Actinomycetes; order Pseudonocardiales; family Pseudonocardiaceae; genus Lentzea; species Lentzea kristufekii. Next base: position 225,474 of record NZ_JAXAVV010000013.1, on the reverse strand, counting down.
GCGCGTCGATGTCCGCGATCGGGTCGCGGCCCGGCTCGTACGTCGCGCAGTCGACGACGTGCGCGAGCACGGCGGTGCGCTCGATGTGGCGCAGGAAGTCGAGGCCGAGGCCCTTGCCCTGCGACGCTCCGGGGATCAGGCCGGGGACGTCCGCCATCGTGAAGACGGTCTCGCCCGCGGTGATCACCCCGAGGTTCGGGACCAGGGTCGTGAACGGGTAGTCGGCGATCTTCGGCTTGGCCGCGGACAGCACCGAGATCAGCGACGACTTGCCCGCGGACGGGAAGCCGAGCAGGCCGACGTCCGCGACGGACTTGAGCTCCAGCACCAGGTCGCGCGTCTCGCCCGGCTCACCGAGCAACGCGAAACCAGGCGCCTTGCGGGCCTTGGACGCGAGCGAGGCGTTGCCCAGGCCGCCACGGCCACCGGCCGCCGCGATCAGCTGGGTGCCCTCGCCGACGAGGTCCGCGACGATCTCGCCCGACTCGGTCATCACGACCGTGCCGTCCGGGACGCGCAGGATCAGGTCCTCGCCGTTCGCGCCGTCGCGGTTCGCACCGGCACCGGCCTTGCCGCTGGTGGCGGAGGCGTGCGGGCGGAAGTGGAAGTCCAGCAGGGTGTGCACCTGGGAGTCGACGACGAGGATGACGTTGCCGCCACTGCCTCCGTTGCCGCCGTCCGGGCCGCCGAGCGGCTTGAACTTCTCGCGGTGCACTGAAGCACACCCGTTGCCCCCGTTGCCGGCGGCAGCGTGGATCACCACCCGGTCTACGAAGCGGGCCACGGAACTACTTCCCTTCAAAGGTCTGAACAAAGCAACGAGGGGCGAGCCGGATGACCGGGCCCGCCCCTCGCAGAGGTCTAACTACGTTGCGGAAACGGTCCTCAGACCGCGACCGGAACGATGTTGACGGTCTTGCGACCGCGCTTCGAACCGAACTCCACCGCACCGGGCAGCAGGGCGAACAGCGTGTCGTCCTTGCCGATGCCGACGCCGACGCCGGGGTGGAACTTGGTGCCGCGCTGGCGGATCAGGATCTCGCCGGCCTTGACGACCTGACCGCCGAACCGCTTCACACCCAGGTACTGGGGGTTGGAGTCACGGCCGTTGCGGGAACTGGATGCACCCTTTTTGTGTGCCATGAGAAGTCAGGTCCTCACTTACCGGTGATGCCGGTGACCTCGACACGGGTCAACTTCTGACGGTGACCCTGTCGCTTGTGGTAGCCGGTCTTGTTCTTGAACTTGTGGATGCGAATCTTCGGGCCCTTGGTGTGCTCGACCAGCTTGCCGGTAACCGAGAACTTCGCCAGGGCCGCCGCGTCTGCGGTGACGTCAGTGCCGTCGACCACGAGCAGCGCCTGGAGGGAGATTTCGGTGCCCGGCTCGCCCTCGAGCTTCTCGACCTCGACGATGTCGCCGACAGCGACCTTGTACTGCTTGCCGCCGGTCTTGACGATCGCGTACATCAGGACGGAAGTCTCCTGCTACTCGATGGTGACGGGCCGTGGGCCAACCAGTCTGGGACGGTGTTTCCACCATTAGGCACCAGAGGAGGCACACGACAGGACCCGTCGGATGGCGGGCCGTCCACAAGGTTACGGGAGTGGGTACTCCTGGAGCAAACCGGGGTGCCCCGAACACGTTCCCGCAGCCTGTGTGGTGCCCCACATCGTTGTCCCGCAACGCAAAACCGGGGCCGCCCGCAGGCGACCCCGGTCTCGCTTCCTCGCGTCAGTCCTCCTGGACCGGCGGTCCCGCGGGCCGCGACACGGCGCGGCGCCTGCGGGTGGTGGTGACCACCGGTGCGGGCATCTGGACCTCGGGCTGCTTGGGCACCTCGACGACGATCGGAGCGGGCACCTCGGCCGCCGGGGCACCGGCGGCGCGCTTGGCCGCGCGACGCCGCGGACGAGCCGCAGGGGGCTCCACCGCGGCCACAGGGGCCGCGGCGACGGGCTCGGGTGCGGAGACCGGCTGCGGGGCCTCGGTGGGCTCCTGCTCGGGCTCGGCGGCCGGAAGGGGCCGCTGGGCACCGATGCGGCCGGTCACCACGGGCTGCTGAGCTCCGATGCGACCCGTCGCGACGGGCTGCTCGGACTCGGCGGGCCGCTGGGCACCGATGCGCCCGGTGGCGACGGGCTGCTCGGCGACGGGCTCGACGAGCTCCTCGGCCGTCTCCTCGATCACCTCGGGCTCGGTGACCTCGGGCTCGGTGACCTCGGGCTCGGTGACCACGGGCTTGAGCTCGACGGGCGCCGGGTCCTCGGCGACCTCGTGCGGCACGTGACCGTTGAGCTCCTGCTCCTCGACCACGACCGCGTCGACCACGGCCTGCGGCTCCTTGTCTCGGCCACGCCGACGGCGGCGACGACGGCCGTGGGCCTCGTGCTCCTGGTCGGCGGCGACCACGTCCTCGGAGGTGTCCTCCGGCTCGCCGGGCTCGAAGACCTCGACGACCTCGGGCTCGGCCGGCGCCTCGACGGCTGCCTCGACGACCTCGGTCGTCTCGGCCGCCTGCTCGCCGCCGCCCTTGTTGCGGCGCGACTTGCGGCCACCGCTCTGCTGCGGCTGCTGCTGGCCGCCACCGTTGCCACCACCGTGCGAGTGCACGGGCTCGGTGGACACGACGACGCCGCGGCCGCGGCAGTGCTCACACGTCTGGCTGAACGCCTCGAGCAGGCCCGTGCCGACCCGCTTGCGGGTCATCTGGACGAGACCCAGCGAGGTGACCTCGGCGACCTGGTGACGCGTGCGGTCGCGGCCGAGGCACTCGGTCAGGCGGCGCAGGACCAGGTCGCGGTTCGACTCCAGGACCATGTCGATGAAGTCGATGACGATGATGCCGCCGATGTCGCGCAGCCGGAGCTGGCGGACGATCTCCTCCGCCGACTCCAGGTTGTTGCGCGTGACGGTCTCTTCGAGGTTGCCGCCCGACCCGGTGAACTTGCCGGTGTTGACGTCGATGACCGTCATCGCCTCGGTGCGGTCGATGATCAGGTAACCACCCGACGGCAGCCAGACCTTGCGGTCCAGCGCCTTCATCAGCTGCTCGTCGATGCGGTACTCGACGAACGCGTCGTTGTTGCCGACGTGCTTCTTCAGGCGGTCCTGCAGGTCCGGCGCCACGTGGCGGACGTAGGAGTCGATGACCTCCCACGCCTCGTCGCCCTGGACGACGAGCTGGGCGAAGTCCTCGGTGAACAGGTCGCGAACGACCTTCACCAGCAGGTCCGGCTCTTCGTAGAGCAGCGTCGGCGCCTTGGTGGAGGTGCTCTCGGACTTCTCCTTGATGACCTTCCACTGGGCCTGCAGACGCGTGACGTCGCGGCCGAGCTCCTCCTCGGAGATGCCCTCCGAGGCGGTGCGGATGATCACGCCGGCGTCCTCGGGGACGACGCGCTTGAGGATGTCCTTGAGGCGCTTGCGCTCGTTGTCCGGCAGCTTGCGGCTGATGCCCGTGGCACCGCCGCCCGGCACGTACACCAGGAAGCGGCCGGGGAGGCTGATCTGCGTGGTGAGGCGGGCGCCCTTGTGGCCGACCGGGTCCTTGGTGACCTGGACGAGCACGGAGTCGCCGCTGCTCAGCGCTTGTTCGATCTTGCGGGACTTGCCCTCGAGACCGGCGGCGTCCCAGTCGACCTCACCGGCGTAGAGCACGGCGTTGCGGCCGCGGCCGATGTCGATGAACGCGGCTTCCATGCTCGGCAGCACGTTCTGCACGCGGCCGAGGTAGACGTTGCCCACGATCGAGCCGCTGCCCGACGACGTGACGAAGTGCTCGACCAGCACGCCGTCTTCCAGCACGCCGATCTGGGTGCGGTCGCCGCGCTCGCGGACGACCATCGTGCGGGCCACAGCCTCGCGGCGGGCCAGGAACTCGGCCTCGGTCAGGACCGGGGCACGCCGGCGGCCGGCCTCGCGACCGTCGCGGCGGCGCTGGCGCTTGGCCTCCAGGCGCGTGGAGCCGCGGATGCTGCGCACCTCGCTCTGCGCGGCCTCGGAGTCGGCCTTGTCGTCGCGCGCGTCACGCGTCTCGCGGACGTGCACGACCGTGTTCGGCGGGTCGTCCTCGGACGTCACGTCGTCTTCCGCGCCGGTCTTGCGGCGACGGCGACGGCGGCGACGGCGGGTCGAGCTCTCGTCGCCCTCGTCCTCGGCCTCGGCGGCGTCGTCGCTCTCGGCGGTGTCGGAGGCGTCCTCGGCCGGAGCCTCGTCGGTCTCCTCGCCGCCCTCGGCGTCCGTGCCCTTGCCGCGGCCACGACCCCGGCGGCCACGGCGGCGGCGACGGCGGCTGTCCGCCTCGTCGTCACCGTCGACCTCGGCGTCGGTCTCCGCCTCGGCGGCCTCGGCGGCGTCGAGCTCGTCCGCGGCGATCTCGCCGACGGACTTCTCCTCGACGACCGGCTCCTCCTCGACCACGAACGGCGACGGCGGCGCCTTCGGGCGCTCGATCGGCGTCGGCGGCAGGAAGACCGCGCTCGGCGCGGCGAAGATCGGCGCGAGCGCCGGTGCCTCGAACGCCGGGATCGCGGGGGCCTCGTAGTCCTCGGTGACCTCACCGGTGACCACGTCGTCCCAGTCGACGAGTGTCTCGGCGACCTTCAGCGCGACGTCGCGGCTGACGCTCGACTGCGCGCTCTTGGGGACCTCACCGAGGTCCGCCAGCGCCGTCATCACGTCCTTGCTGCTGACGTCCAGCAGTTTCGCCAGTGCGTGAACCCGCAACTTGTCAGGCAGGTTCGCCAGTTCAGGGCGTGCGGCAACCACACCCTGCCCGCCGGTGCCACCGGCGGGCTGTTCCTTGTTCGACATGCAGCTCCTCCACCCCCGGGCGCGTCCCGTGAGGACGCGGCCGCGCAGGGGCCTCTCTTGGTCTCTCTCCGCCGCTGCTCGCGGCGGGAATCCTTGCCTCGCGCGCAGCGGCGTGGCGCCTCACTGGACGCACGCTTGCGCAGGTCCCACGACGACGCCGCTGTCAGCGCCGCTCCTCCTGTGTGCTTCGCGGGCGGGGGCCGGACCAATCAGACACCGTCTGCGCTCGTCAGGACTCTCTGTCCTGTTGGAGCGGGTCCACCAGCCTGCCCTCACCGTCGAGGCGTCCCTGCGCCATCCGGGTTGCTTTCGCAGGTACCGGCGGCACGAGATCGGCCACGACGCGAAGCGCATTCAGCACGTCGTCGGGTCGCACGGTAGGCGTTACCTGCCGTACAACCGTCATGAGTATCCCACACGGTCGTGACAAAGCGGTGTCATCGTGTCCGGCGTCGCTCGAACGTGGTTCGACCAGCGCCGACACGACGGCGGGCCGCACGTCGAGCATCTTCGTGCCGTTCTTGGTGAGCCGCTCGACCTCCACGGACTCGGCCGCGAGGAAGACGCTCACCGCCTTCGCCAGCTCATCGGGCTCGACCCCGTCGAGCTCGATCCTCCACTCGCTGGCGTCGATGCGCTCGGTGAGGTTGCCACCGCGCGCCTGGACGATGTCGACGACGTCGATGCCGGGCGGCAACGCCTCGTCGAGCGCGGCCTTGAGCGCCACCGGGTCGACCGCCTCGACCACCGAGACCTCGACGTACTCGGCCTCGCTGGCCACGCCGGTCGGCGCGGCGCCGACCCACGACACCTTCGGGTGAGGGCTGAACCCCTGGGAGTAGGCCATGGGTACGCCTGCCCTGCGCAGCGCACGTTCGAACGTGCGAGCGATGTCGCGGTGCGAAGTGAAACGCAACCTCCCCCGCTTGGTGTAGCGCAGGCGCAGTTTCTGCACCGCGGCAGCGGAGGGGTTGTTCGGCAGGTTGCGGCTCAGCGGTGCTCCCGAGTGGTGTTCCGACGGGTGAGCGGTCCCATCGGCGCAGGCTGTTCGTCCATGAGGACGGTACCGTGAACCTGATTCAGAACGTTCAGCTTGTCTAGATCGTTGCGCGTGGTTACGGTCCGGCTGACTGGACGCCCTGCCGACCTGGAGGTCCCTGGTGCCTCTGCCCCACCGCGCACGAGCGGCGGCGATGACCGCGTTGCTCGTGGCCGGGTGCTTGGCGGCGTCGTTGCCCGCGGGCGCGGAACCAGACCCGGCGCCCGCCGCGCCGTCGTGCATCCAGCCCGGTCCGCTGCTGCGCTACCTCGTGGTCTTTCCGCAGGCCACACCCGCCGAGACGGCGAATTCCGAGATCACCGAGGCGTGTGGCCTGACCACCGTCTACTACCCGCAGATCTCGGTCGCGGTGGCCACCTCACCGGACCCCCGTTTCCTCGACCGGATCGGCCCGCAGCGGGCCTACAGCGCCCAGGCCGAGGGCATCGCCAAGCGGTCGGTGAAGCGCAAGAAGGACGACACCGAGCTGTTCCGGCCCTCGGGCGTGCGCTCGGCCGAGCAGTGGGACATGAATCTCATCAACGCCCCGGCCGCGCACGAGATCACCACGGGCTCCAAGTCCGTCGTCGTGGGCGTGCTGGACTCGGGCATCGACGCCCGCCATCCCGATCTGGCCGCCGCACTGGCGCCCGAACTGTCCGCGGGGTGTCTGACCGGCAAGCCCGACACGGCACCTTCCGCGTGGACCCCGACGACCTCCCCGCACGGCACGCACGTCGCCGGCACCATCGCCGCCGCGGACGACGGCCGCGGCACCACGGGCGTCGCGCCGGGCGTGCGCATCGCGTCCGTGAAGGTCGTGGACGACGAGGGCTTCATCTACCCCGAGTACGCGGTGTGCGGCTTCATGTGGGCCGCCGCGCAGCAGATGACGATCACCAACAACAGCTACTTCATCGACCCGTACCTGTTCACGTGCCAGAGCGAGCCCGGTCAGCGCGTCGTCTACGAGGCCGTCCGCCGCGCCGTCGATTACGCGACCTCGCGCAACGTGCTGACGGTCGCCGCCGCCGGGAACGCCGCCGCCGACCTGTCCAGGCCGGGGCGCGACTCGATGTCGCCGACGAACGGCGACGCACAGACGCGGCCGGTCGACTCGACGTGCGTGGTGCTCCCGGCGCAGCTCAAGAACGTCGTGGCGGTGTCCGCGGTCGATTCGACCAAGACCAAGGCCGGGTACAGCTCGTACGGGCTGGGTGCGATCGACGTGACGGCGCCGGGTGGCGACTCGCGCACGCCGAACGGGTGCGTGCTGTCGACCGTGCCGTCCGGCTACGACTACTCGTGCGGCACGTCGATGGCGACGCCGCACGCGGCCGGGGTGGCGGCGCTGATCGCCTCGGTGCATCCCGAGACGGACGCGGTGTCGCTGGGGCGGAAGCTGAACGCGCAGGCGCAGACACTGGCCTGCCCCGCCGACTACGACCTGAACGGGACGGGTGTGCAGGACGCGTTCTGCACCGGGTACTCGGAGTACAACTCGTTCTACGGCCACGGACTCGTGGACGCGCGCGCCGCCGTCACGAAGTAGCCGACTGCCTGCGCGACGGCTCGGGTGGTGGTCCGGTCCTCGTGCTGGACGACGGGGACTTCAGCGACACCGGGTGCCGGCAGCCGTCACGCTGTGACGTCGTAGGCCCTGAGCTGGACCATCAGCGGCAACCCGTTGTCATGGACCGCGCACCCGATCTGCACCGACCGTGCCGCGGTGTGCCAGCCCGCGACGTAGCCGTACGGGTACCACTCGTCGAGTTCGGCGACGGAGATCGCGCCCGGCCGCCAGCCCTCCGCACGGTGCTCGAACAACTCGCGCAACGCGTCCATCCGCGGTCGGGCCAGCGCTTCCAGCTGCTCGTAGTCGCGGTGTTCCTCGTCGTCGAGGTCCAGCTCCCACAGCTCGAACGTGAGCTCCCGGACGATCGTGCCCTCGACCTCGTCGACGCTCGACGTGACGCCACCCAGGTCCAGGTCCTGCACGGCGCCGGCCAGGCCGGCCTTCGTCCAGTCCTCGTGGGACCGGACGAGGCCGAGCACCTGATCGACGACGTCAGCGTCGCTCAAGGCGTGAGCGTGGGGTTCTTCACCGGCGAGCCGACGCCGACCGGGGAGATCGGCAGCAGCTTGCGGCCCGTGGGACCGACCTCGATGTCCGTGCCCATCGCCGGGCAGACACCGCAGTCGAAGCACGGGGTCCAGCGGCAGTCGTCCTGCTCGCGCTCGTCGAGCGCGTCCTGCCAGTCGGCCCAGAGCCATTCCTTGTCGAGGCCCGAGTCGAGGTGGTCCCAGGGCAGGACCTCCAGCTCCTCGCGCTCGCGGGTGGTGTACCAGGCGAGGTTCACGCCGAGCGGCTCCAGCTCCCGCGCGGCCATGGTGGTCCAGCGGTCGTAGGAGAAGTGCTCGCTCCAGCCGTCGAACCGGCCACCGTCGCGCCACACGGCCTCGATGACCTTGCCGATGCGCCGGTCACCCCGGCTGAGCAGGCCTTCGATGAGACTCGGCTTGCCGTCGTGGTAGCGCATGCCGATATTGCGGCCGAGGCTGCGGTCGCTGTTGACGGCTTCGCGCAGCTTGCGCAGGCGGTCGTCGACCACGTCCGGGTCGCACTGCGGGGCCCACTGGAACGGCGTGTGCGGCTTGGGCACGAACCCGCCGATCGAGATGGTGCAGCGGACGTCGTTGCGGCCGCTCGCCTGCCGGCCGGCGCGGATGACGTTCTTCGCCATCTCCGCGATCTGCAGGACGTCCTCGTCCTCCTCGGTGGGCAGGCCGCACATGAAGTAGAGCTTCACCTGCCGCCAGCCGTTGGAGAACGCGGCCGACACCGTGCGGATGAGGTCCTCTTCGGACACCATCTTGTTGATGACGCGGCGCATCCGCTCGCTGCCGCCCTCGGGCGCGAAGGTCAGGCCCGAGCGCCTTCCGTTGCGGGACAACTCGTTCGCGAGATCGATGTTGAACGCGTCGACGCGGGTGCTCGGCAGGCTCAGACCCGTGTTCGTGCCCTCGTAGCGGTCCGCGAGGCCCTTGGTGATCTCGGCGATCTCGCTGTGGTCCGCACTGGACAGCGACAGCAGGCCGACCTCTTCGAAGCCGGTCGCCTCCAGGCCCTTCTGGACCATGGCGCCGATGCCCTCGATGGACCGCTCGCGCACAGGGCGGGTGATCATGCCCGCCTGGCAGAAGCGGCAGCCGCGCGTGCAGCCGCGGAAGATCTCGACGCTCATCCGCTCGTGGACGCTCTCGGCGAGCGGCACCAGCGGCTGCTTCGGGTACGGCCACGCGTCGAGGTCCATCGTGGTGCGCTTGAAGACGCGGTACGGGACCCGGTCGCGGTTCGGCACGACGCGCTGGATGCGGCCGTCCGGCAGGTACTCCACGTCGTAGAAGCGCGGAATGTACACGCCGCCGGTCTCGGCGAGCCTCGTCAGCACCTCGTCGCGGCCACCGGGAGAGCCTTCGGCCTTCCAGTTCTTCACGATCTCGGTGATCTCGAGGACGGCCTCTTCGCCGTCGCCCAGCACCGCCGCGTCCACGAAGTCCGCGATCGGCTCCGGGTTGAACGCCGCGTGCCCACCGGCGACCACGATCGGGTCGGCCTCGGTGCGGTCCGCCGCGTGCAGCGGGATGCCGGCGAGGTCCAGCGCCGTCAGCATGTTCGTGTAGCCCAGCTCCGTTGCGAAGCTGATGCCCATCAGGTCGAACGCCTTCAGCGGGCGGTGCCCGTCGACCGTGAACTGCGGGACGTCGTGCTCGCGCATGAGCGCCTCGAGGTCCGGCCACACGGCGTACGTGCGCTCGGCGAGCACGTCCGGCAGCTCGTTGAGGATCTCGTAGAGGATCATGACGCCCTGGTTGGGCAGGCCGACCTCGTAGGCGTCGGGATACATCAACGCCCAGCGCACGGACGCCTCGTCCCAGTCCTTGACGGTCGCGTTGAGCTCCCCGCCGACGTACTGCACCGGCTTGGAGATCCGCGGCAGCAGAGGCTCCAACCTGGGGAAAACAGACTCGACACTCACACGACCAGAGTAACGGCCCCCGCAGGCACCGGCCGAATCGCGGTTCAGTCCAGCAACAACTTCCCCAATCGCCGTGCCGCCACGACCGTTCCCACGGCCGCGAGGACCGCGAAGTACGCGACGTGGCCGAGCATGCCCCAGCCGACAACGCCCAGCGTGAGGCCCCTCATCAGCTCGATGGCGTGGTAGAGCGGCGTCCACGTCACCACCACCTGCAACCAGCCCGGGTAGACCGACAGCGGGTAGAACGTCGTCGAGAACAGGAACAGCGGCAGCACCGCGAGCTGCACGAGGTCGAAGTCCTGCCACGACCTCATGAACGTCGTCGCCGCCATGCCGACCGCCGCGAACGCGAACGCGACCAGCAGCGCCGCCGGCAAGGCGAGCAGCGCCCACGGCGAGAAGATCAGCCCCATCCCGAGCATGACCGCGAGGAACCCGGCCGAGTACAGCCCGCCTCTGATCAGCGCCCAGGCGATCTCGCCGATCGCGATGTCCATCGGCCCCATCGGCGTCGTGAGCATCGCGTCGTACAGCTTCACGTACTTGAACTTGAAGAACACGTTGAACGTCGCGTCGTACACGGCCCCGTTCATCGCGCTCGCCGCCAGCAGCGCGGGCGCCACGAACGCCGCGTAGCTGATGGGCCGTCCGTCCGGCCCGGCCACCGCCGACACCATCTGCCCGAACCCGAGCCCGAGCGACCACAGGAACAGGACGGGCTCGAACGCCCCGCCGACCAGCACGAACCACGCGCGCCGGTTCACGACCGCAGCGCGTTCGACGAGCATGCTCGCCTTGCCGCCGTACAACCCCGGCGGAATCACGCGCCACAACAGCCCCACGCTGGCGGGCACGGCCTTCTCGCGATCGAGGGTCTGCGTCATACCGCCAGCCTCCGGTGGAAGTACTTCACGCCGAGCGCGATGCCGGCGGCCGTCAGCGCCACGAGGTACGCGAAGTGCCCCAACGCCGGTAAGAGGTCGACAGTGCCGAACGCCGCGCCGCGGGTGAGCTCGATGCCGTGCCACGCGGGCGTCAGCCACACCACCGGCAACAACCAGTCCGGCAGCTGGCTGACCGGGAAGAACGCGCCGGTGAACAGCGTCATCGGCATCATCACGAACCGGAAGATGGTCGTGAACCCGTCCGGCTTGTCCAACGTCGCGCTGTACGCGACCAACGGCGCGCTGAACGCCAGCGCCGCCACCGTCGCGACCGGGATCGCCACGAGGATGCCGGGCCCCGCCGCCGCACCGAGCACGACCGCGATGCCCACGAACACAGCGGACCGCACGAACATCTGCGAGCCGATCCACAACATCTGCCCGTAGAGCACCTGCGCCGGTGTGATCGGCGTGGCCACCATCCCGACGTACGTCTTCTGCCACAGGAACGCCGACATGATCGCGTAGGTCGACTCGAACGTCGCACCCTGCAACGCCGTGACGACGACCAGCGCGGGTGCGAGGTACTGCAGGTACGGCACCCCGCCGATCAGCGCCGTCGACTGCACCTGCGACCCGAACCCGAGCCCGAGCGCCAGCAGGAACAACACGGGCGTCAGGAAGCTCGACACGACCGTGGCCCGCCAGTTGCGCCGGTACCACGTCCAGTGCTTCTCGAAGCCGAACCAGGAAGCCCTCAGCGTCTGCATCAGTCCACCAACGTCCGGCCGGTGAGCCGCAGGAACACGTCCTCCAGCGAACTGCGCCGCACCAGGCTCTGCACCGGCTGAACCCCTTGCTCGTGGACTCTCTGGAGGGTCGCCTCCCCGTCCTGCGTGTAGAGCAGCAACCGGTCCGGCAACACCTCGACCCGCTCGGCGAACCTCTCCAGGTCGGGCTTCTGCGCGCCGGGCTGGAACCGCAGCTCCAGCACCTCCCGAGTGGAGTACCGGCTGATCAGCTCACTGGGCGACCCCTCGGCCGCGATCCGCCCGCCGTCCATCACCACGAGCCGGTCGCACAGCTGCTCGGCCTCGTCCATGTAGTGGGTGGTGATGATGAGCGTGACGCCGTCCTGCTTGAGCCGGAACAGCCTGTCCCACAACAGATGCCGCGCCTGCGGGTCCAACCCGGTGGTCGGCTCGTCGAGCAGGAGCAACTCCGGGTCGTTCACCAGGGACCGGGCGATGGTGAGCCGCCGCTTCATGCCTCCGCTGAGCGGCTCGACCTCGTGGTCGGCCCGATCCACGAGCTGCGCGAACTCCAGCAGCTCCTCGGCCTTCTCCCGGCACTTCTGCCGAGACATCCCGAAGTACCGCCCGTAGGTCTGCAGGTTCTGCCGGACCGTCAGCTCGGTGTCCAGGTTGTCGAGCTGCGGCACCACCCCGAGCCGGGCCCGGATCTTGGGCCCCTCGGTCCCCGGATCCATGCCGAGAACCTTCAGCTCGCCACCGGTCCGCCCCGACACGCACGAGATCATCCGCATGGTCGACGACTTCCCGGCCCCGTTGGGCCCGAGGAACCCGAACGCCTCCCCCCGCCGCACCTCGACGTCGATGCCGCGCACGGCCTCGAACGACCCGAAGTGCTTGGTCAGAGCCTTGGCCTCAACAAGGTTGTCCACAAGACCCGACGTTAACGAACAGGTCTGACAATTCTCGACGCAATTACGATCGCCCCATGCCCACGACGAACCTGCTCTGGCTCTCGGAAGCCGACGACGACCTCCGCGCCGAGATCCACGCAGTCGTGCACGACGTGGTGGCGGCAGGCGGCGCAGTCGGCTACCACGAGCCCCCGACCTACGACCGCATCTCGACGTGGCTGGACACCGTCCTCAAACAGGTCCGCGACGGCGACGCCGCCTTCACCGCCGCCACAGTGGACGGCGTGGTGCGAGCAGTGGGCCTCTGGCGCCGCGGCTCGACCGCCGTCTTCCAGCACCGGGCCGAAGTCCAGCAGATCATGGCCCACCCCTCGGCCCGCGGCCTGGGCCTGGGCAAGCGGGTGGTGGAGGGCCTCATCACGAACGCCCGCGAACAGGGCATTGAAATCGTCATGCTCGGCGTACGAGGCAACAACCACGGCGCAATCGAGCTGTACGAGAGCCTGGGCTTCCAAGAGTGCGGCCGCATGCCGAACGCAATCGCCGTAGGCACCGAACGCTGGGACGACGTGTGGATGTACCTACCGCTCGGCTACCCGGAGGGCACCACCCTGAACGGCGACAAGCCAGGCGGCCTGGGCAGCAGCCCCAGAAGAACCTGACCCCACACACAAGCACCACCCACGCGATGCCGAAGGCGAGCCGTACTTACCAAACGGTCAGGGTGGGGTGGCTTCGTCACGAGTCGTGCCACAGCACTCGCTGCATGCAAGAAGGGGTGTCAACTCGACACGCTTTTCGTCGAGTTGACACCCCTTCTTGCATGTGGCCCGCTCTTGGTACGGCTCGTGACGAAGCCACCCCACCAACGCAAGCCAACTACGCAACGCGCCTCCGCCCAAAGCAACAGGCGTGCCATCTACCCACTCGTGGCGTAGACCCCGGCTTTGGATCAGATTGGCGGGGTCTGGGGCGGAGCCCCAGGAAGTCCCAAGCGATCAGAGGTTCGGGAACCAGATCTTGATCTCGCGCTCAGCCGACTCGACCGAGTCGGACCCGTGCACCAGGTTGAACTGGACCTCGGTCCCGAAGTCCCCGCGGATCGTGCCAGGCGTGGCCTTTTCGACGGGGTCGGTCCCACCGGCGAGCTGACGGAACGCGGGCACCGCCCGAACACCCTCAACGACGAGAGCGACCAGCGGCCCACCGGTGATGAAGTCGACGAGGTCGTTGTAGAACGACTTGCCGTCGTGCTCCGCGTAGTGCTGCTCGGCGGTGGCGCGGTCGGCGGTGCGCAGCTCCAGAGCGGCGAGCTTGAGGCCCTTGCGCTCGATGCGGGCGATCACCTCGCCAACGAGACCACGGGCAACGCCATCGGGCTTAACGAGAACCAGGGTGCGCTCGGACACGACGGTGTGACTCCTCGAAAACAGGTACGGGATGTGCGAACAGGGTAGCCGCGCACGTCGGGAGGGCTGTGACCCGGGATACGTCATAGTTCTGCGCGTGAGTTCAAAGCACACCGGATCAGCTCTGACCGGCGCCGCCGTCCTGTTCGTTCTGCTCAGGCTCCTCGCGGTGTCCCACTACGACTGGCACACCGCGTTCGCCCTGCTCCACACGCTGGAACTGGACGACGCGCCTGGTCTGTTCCTCGGCACGTTCATGGCCGACGACCGCATCAGCACGGTGCTGCTGATGATCGTCACCCCGGCGACGTTCTTCTTCTACCTCCGGACCCGCACGGATCCGGAACGCGCGAGCACGACGGCACTTCTCACGCTGATCGTGCTCATCGCGCTGATGGTGTCCCACACGCTGACGTACCACCGTTGGTGGATCTCCGCCGGTGCCGTCGCGATCGGTGCGGCCATGGTGCTGGCCATTCGCAACGCGCGCTGGCTGCTCAAGTGGTTCGCCTGGCTGCTGGCCGGTTCCGCGCTCGCGGTGGCCGCCGTCGTCAGCACACCGTGGGTGCCCAAGGAAAAGATCAACAACGTCGAGGAGGTCTACGTGTTCGAGACGAGCCCCGGCTTCCTCAAGGTGCTCAAGGCGAAGGACCGCGAGTTCACGATCCTTCGCACCGAGGACGTCCTGAAGCGTGAAGAGCTAACTGACCACTAACGACGGAACTGACAGGGAATTCCGCGCCTACTGGACAAAAACCACCGACCCGTAACAGCCGCGAACAGGCCTGCGAACTACCCCGTTGTACGCAACCGCCAGCGTCAACGAAAGTGGAGGACTGGACGTGGTCAGCGATTTCCCCGCCGGACTCGACAGGTCCGGACTCGATTACATCATGCGGCACAACAATGACGTGGTCGAGCTCGAACGCATCGAAGGTCCGGCCGCGCTTTGGAAGGTCACAGTCTCCGTCGAGGGTGGCGCGCCGGTCCAGTTGCTGGCCGACAACGGAATCAACGACATCTACTTCCAGGTCTTCGTGCAGATCGACACGGACCACCTGGCCGAGGCGTTGCGGGCGGTCCAGCCCTACGCGACGGTCGGAGTCGTGGTCATGAACGACTCCCTGTTCCTGCGCAGCTCGTTCTACATGGACTTCTCCAACGTCCACGCCGTGTCGAACACCCTGCGGGCCGTGGCTCTGGCTTGGACGGCGTACCAGCAGGTCGTCGCCGAGGCCGCGTGACAGGCCCCGGGTCGGTGGGCAACGCGTCACCCACCGACCCGCGTTTCGTCAGTGCACCAGCACGGGCTGGGCCTCGCGGTCGACGGTGACCTGCCGCAGCACGAACACCGCCAGCCCGAGAGCCACCGTCACGAGCGCCGCCGAGATCCAGAACGCCAGGTGGAAGCCCGAGGTCAGGGCTTCCAGGCGACCGACGCCCGAGGCGAGCAGCGACGACGTGTAGGTGGTCGAGGTCGTGGCCAGCACGGCCAGTCCCAGGGCGCCACCGACCTGCGCGGTCGTGTTCACGAGACCGGACGCCAGGCCCGCCTCGTCGTGCGCGGCGCCGGACATCGCCAGCGTCATCAACGCGGGGAACGACAGCCCCAGCCCGATGCCCAGCGGTGCCACGGCGGGCAGGATGTGCGCGACGTACGAGCCGTCGACCGGCACCTGCGTGAACACCACCATGCCGGCCAGCATGAACAGCAGGCCCACGATCAGCATGTTGCGTTCGCCGAAGCGGGTGTTCAGGCGTGCCGAGAGCGACACCGAGAACACCGCGATCGCGCCGGCAACGGGCATGAACGCCAGGCCGATCTGCAACGGCGTGTACTGCAGCACGAGCTGCATGTACAGCGTGCCGAGGAAGAACAGGCCGAACATGCCGGCGACCATGGAGATCTGCACCAGGTTCGCGCCGGTCACGTTGCGGGACTTGAACACCCGCAACGGCAGCAACGGCTTCGCGGCGGTCCGCTGGCGCTGCACGAATCCCGCCAGCAACGCCAGCGCGACGGCGCCCAGCCCCAGCGTGTGCGCGGAGTTGAAGCCGTAGTGCTCCGCCTTGACGATCGTGTAGACGCCGAGCATCACCGCGGCCACGATCAGCAGCGCGCCGAGGACGTCCGCGCCCTCACGCAAGCCGAGACCGACCGAGTCGGGCACCAGACGCACGGCCGCCACGGCGGCCACGATGCCGATCGGGATGTTCACGAAGAAGATCCAGTGCCACGACATGGCGTCGGTCAGCACACCGCCGAGCAGCAGGCCCAGGGACGCGCCCGCCGCCGCGACGAAGCTGAACACGCCAATGGCGCGCCTCTGCTCGTTGGGCTCGGGGAACATCGTCACGACCATGCCCAGCGTCACGGACGTGGCGAGCGCACCGCCCGCACCCTGCACGAACCTCGAAATGATCAGCATCTCGGCGCTGAACGAGAGCCCGCACAGCAGCGACGCCACCGTGAAGACGCCCAGGCCGATCAGGAACACCTTCTTGTGCCCGATCAGGTCGCCCAGACGACCCGCGAGCAGGAGCAGACCGCCGTAGGCGATCAGGTACGCGTTCACGACCCAGGCGAGTCCCGCCTGGCCGAACTTGAGGTCTTCCGCGATCGCGGGCAGCGCGACGTTCACGATCGTCTGGTCCAGCACGATCATCAACATCCCTGCGCACAGCACGATCAGCGCGAGCCAGCGCGAATCAGTTCTCGATCCCCCTGAAGTCATAAGAGGAACCGTAACAGATAGTTTTATACGGGACTATCTTCTACCCAACGGCATGACGCAGCGCACGTTTGCGCGGCGGCTTCTCACAGGCCACGGGAGTACCCAGACGGCCCTCGACCAGCCTCGTCAGGCCGTTGACCAGGCCCGCACGCTCGTCGTCGGGCAACGAGCCGAGCACGCTGCCAACAACATCCGCGTACAGGTCGTCGGCCTTCGCCACGATCTCGCGGCCTCGCTCGGTCACGACCACCACGCGGGCACGGCGGTCTGTCGGCGACGGCTTTCGCTCCGCGTAACCGGCGGATTCAAGGGCGTCCATCGTCACGACCATGGTCGTCTTGTCGATGTTGACCATGTCGGCGATCTCGGTCTGCGTGAGTCCCGCGTCCACCGCGCTGGACAGAACGCAGCGGGCTCGCGGAGTCAGTCCGATCTCCGCGAGCCTCGCCGTCAGCTCCGTCTCCAGCGCGTGGCCCGTCCGATGCAGCAGCATCATCAGGTCAGTACACCCCGTCGTGCCCATGGACACGACGGTACCAAACTAATCTGGAACGAAACTATTTCTCAGCGGGACTATCGCTCCAGCACCACGACCGAACGCGCGGCTCCCACCTTCTTCTCCCTGGTCAGCGGCTTCCAGTCGCCGGCGGGCAACGAGACGAGACGGTCCGTCTCGTAGGGGTTGATCACCACGAGCACTCCCTTGCGGGCGCCGTCCACGTCGGGGCCGGCCATGTCGTCGACGTGCATGACGATCACACCGGACTCCGCGGCGGGGAAGGACACCTTCTGCTGCACCAGGTCGGCCGACCCCAGCGAGAACAGGGGCGACGACTGGCGGATGCGCAGCAGTTCCAGGGTGGCGTCGAGCGAGGCCCTCATGTCCGCGGACGAAGGCTTGGCCATGCTCAGCAACGGCTTCGCGTACGGCCACTTCGACTCGTTGTCGGCCTTCGGAGGCAAGCCCCGGCCGAAACCGTTGTCGCGCAACGACGGGTCGTACGGGTTGAACCAGTCACCCGAGTCGTAGCTGTTGCGGTCCAAGGACTTCGAGCGCAGGAACTCGGTGCCCGCGTGCACGAACGGCCGCCCCTGCCCCAGCAACGCCGGAGCCAGCGAGACCGTCTGCATCTTCACGCGATCGGCCATCGAGGTCTCGGGCTTGAGCTTGTAGGCCAACGCGTCGAACAACGTCTCGTTGTCGTGCGCGTCGACGTATGTGATCGCCTCGAGCGGCTGCCCGGTGTACCCGGCGGGCGAACCGTTGTACTGCACGTCCCGCCCGGACACCACCGGCCCTGCCGTCGACTGGAACCGGTACGACGCCATGTTGCCGGCCATGCCCAGCTTCACCAGGTCGCTGTAGTTCTCCAGCCGCGCGGCCACGTTCCCGTTGGCGGGCGAGGAGTTCACGCCGCCTGCCAGTCCGGAGCCGATGCCCTGCACGCGCGGGTCGTCGTCGAACGGGCCGCCACCGCGCACGGCGTCGCGCAACCGGTCGCTGAACGTGCCGATGCCCGTCCCGGCCATGTTCGCCTGGGTGGCCTGCTCGAACCGGGCGTTGCCGGCGACCTCGCCGAAGTCCCAGCCCTCGCCGTAGACGCCGATCTTGCGCCCGTCCACGCCGTCACGTTCGACGGTCAGCGCGTCCAGAGCCGCCCGCACCGCGAGGATGTTCGCCTTCGGGTGGTGGCCCATCAGGTCGAACCGGAACCCGTCGACCTTGTAGTTGCGCGCCCAGCGCACCACGGAGTCCACGACGAGCTTGCCCATCATGGCGTTCTCGGTCGCCGTGTTCGCGCAGCACGTGGAGTTCGCCACCGAACCGTCGAGGTTGAGCCGCTGGTAGTAGCCGGGCACGACCTTGTCCAGCACGGACGTCGGTGCGTCGCCGAACGCGGCCGTGTGGTTGTAGACGACGTCCACCACCACGCGGTTGCCGTTGTCGTGCAACGACTTCACCATCTCGCGGTACTGCTTCGAGCGGGCCTGGCCGTTCTGCGCGTCCGCCGTGGCGTACGAGCCCTCGGGCACGTCGTAGTGGAACGGGTCGTAGCCCCAGTTGAAGCCGTCCTTCGCCGCGACGGCACCGACGCAGGCCTGCTGCTGCTCGGAGTCAGCCGGCAGCGAGGGCAGGTCGCAGGCCGGGGTGGCCTGGTCGGAGCGCTTCTCGGGAATCGTCGCGATGTCGAACGTCGGCAGCAGGTGCACGGTGTCCATGCCCGCCGCCGCCAGCGCCTTGAGGTGCTTCATGCCCGTCGAGTCACGGTGCGTGAACGCCTTGTAGGTGCCGCGGTCCGCCGCCGGGACGGACTGGTCGTTGATCGAGAAGTCCCGCACGTGCAACTCGGTGATCGCGCCGCCCATGCCCTTGGCGACGTCCTTCGACCACCCGGCAGGCATGGACCTGCTGTCCTTGAGGTCGGCGAACTGCGAGTGCGTCGAGTTCACCGACAGCGCGACGGAGTACGGGTCGGTGACGACGACCGTGCGCTGCCAGTCGGTGACCTCGAACTGGTAGTACTTGTTCTTCCAGTCGCCCGTGCCGGTCCACGAACCCGAAGCGTCGTCGCGCTTGAGCTGCACGACCTTCCTCGGTTCGCCGGAGGGCTGGTCGAACAGCCGCAGCTTCACGTTCCGGGCGGTGGGCGCCCACAACCTGACCGACGCGCGGCCGTGGTCGAACGTCGGCCCGAACGTCAGTTTCGTCGCGGCAGCGGCATAATGGTCGTCGAGCACGCCCGCGATCTGCACGCTCGTGCGGTGCCTGATCGCGCCACCCGCGTCGACGTGCACGGCGGAGAGCTTGTCCCGCAACGCCTCGTCGACGAACCCGCGGACGGCGAACACCGGCTTGCCCTTGAGGTGCGGGAACTGCGCGGGCACCTCCTCGGTCGTCGGAGACAACCGCAGCACCCGTGAGCCGTACTCCAGCCGGTAGCCGTCGGACTGCACCGACGGCACGTCCCAGACGACCTTGTCCTTCGAGATCCAGATCGCCTTGGCCTTGGTCAGGTCGTCATCGGCGGCCGGACCGGCGTTGGGCGGCAGCAGGTAGGTCTCGTTGCCCTGCAACTGCCACACCTCGTTGCCCTTCTGCCCCAGGTCGAGGAACTGGTCGGGGCCGGGATCCTTGGCGTCGCCGCGGTGGACGATGTAGCTCAGCCCCGCGGCTCCGGCGGCGAGCGGCACCGACCAGTAGACGCCGAACTGGTCACGCCCGTCCGGCACCCGCGACTGGTTCCAGCCCGGTGACGGCTCCGCGGACCCCGTCCAGTGGTACATCGTCCAGTCCGCGTAGTCGCCGTCCGGGCGGTTGTAGTGGATGACCGCCCGGTTCTCGGCCGCCGCCTTCGTGGCGTGCACCTTCCCACCGGCCACCCACGCGTGACCGCTCGCGAACTTGCCCGAAGCCTCCACGGTCGTGCCGCGCACGACCGAGAAGTCAGTGGTGGGCGGGAGTTCCGCGACACCGTTGGTGAACGGCACGTCACCCCGTCCGGAGACGCGGACCACAGCTCCGGTCGCGTCGCCGACGTAGTGCACGACCGCCTTGCCCGTGGCCGCCTGCTCGGACGCGTGCACCGCGGGGTCGCCCTGCTTCAGCCAGATTTCCGGCGTCACGCTCGGGTCGACGAACCGGTCGACCGACGTGTCCTTCTCGTCGCCCTTGTGCGCGATGAGACCGACCGACTTGGCGCCCGGCTTCAGCTTGACCCACGCGAAGCGCCCGTAGGCGTCCTCCCCCGCGAACGGCAGCGGCGCGTTCCACTCGGTCGGCGCCTCGACGTCGCCCCAGGCGTGCAGGCCCCAGCCGTCGTAGTTGTCCCGTGCGTAGTGCACGACCAGCCAGTCCGGGTTCTTCGTGCCGGGATCCGGGAGCGGCGGCGCGGCCACGAGCGACACGAACGCACCGTCCGCGCCGATCTCGCCGGACTTCGCCACCACGCGCAGCTCGACGCGCTTGCCCACGGCCGCGCCCGGAAGTGCCGACAGGTCAGCGAAAACGCGGTACGGAGCGGCGTCGTCGGTGCCGAGCACGGTCCAGTCGCGGGTGCCCTCGACCCGAGCGGCGAACGTGGCCGCCGCGTTGGGCGCGCTGATGCCGTCGGCCCTGAGCTCGACGCGCTCGTCCAGCACCGTTCCGGCCGCCGGGGTGACCAGGACGGGCGCCGGCTTCGACTTCACGACGTCGCTGGTGCCCTTGAGCACCACCGAGGACAGCGCGGGCACGGTCACCGTGACGCGGCCGTTCTGGACCTGCGCGTTCTCGAAGCCCGGCGAGGACACCGGCACGGTCACGGTGGCGGGCGAGGTGCCCGCGTTCGCGACGACGAGGTGCTCGCGGCCGAGGATGCGGCTGAACGCGAACACGTCGCCGTCGGCGTAGCGGAGCACCTGGTTGCCGTCACGCCACACGGGGTCGCGGTCGACCTGCTCGGCCAGCGCCTTGAGCTGCTGGTAGAGCGGGTGCGAGGTGGTGAAGTTGTCCTGGGCGCCGGTGCGATCGGACCCGATCAGCTTCTCCGCCACGTACTCCGGCGTCTTCGAGGCGAACATGTCCTGGCGCGCCAGCTTGTCGCCGCCCGTGCCCGCGAAGCCCTGCTCGTCGCCGTAGTAGACGACCGGGTTGCCGCGCCACAGGTACATCAGCTGGTTGCCGAGCTTGAGCCGCTCCAGCAGTTCGGCGTCCGAGATGCCGGGACGGTCGTTGCGGATCATCCACGCGATGCGGCCCATGTCGTGGTTGCCGAGGAACGTGGGCAGCGAGGACGCGTTGGAGTCGGCGTCGGTGTAGCGGTCGTCGTCGAGCAGGACCTCGCCGAGACGCTGGGAGCCCTTGCCGGACAGGAAGGTCAGCGCGCTGCTCTGGAACGGGAAGTCCAGCGTGGCCTGCATCCTGCCGTCGGTCGTGTACTTGGAGGTGTTCTCGGGCGAGGAGTCGAAGACCTCGCCGAACACGAAGAAGTCCTTCTTGCCCTTGCGGTTCGCGTACTGCTTCACGTGCGGCGCGAGGGCCTGCCAGAACTCCAGGTTGACGTGCTTGACGGTGTCGACGCGGTAGCCGTCGATGTCGAGCGTGTCGATCCAGCTGGTGAAGATGTCCTTCATGCCGTTGACCACGCGCGGGTGCTCGGTCATCAGGTCGTCGAGGCCGGAGAAGTCGCCCTGTTCGCTCGACTCGCCGGAGAACGTCGAGTCACCGCGGTTGTGGTAGAGCGTGGAGTCGTTGAGCCACAACGGGTACTTGGTCTGGCCGTCCCTGACCGGGGTGTACGGGAAGGACTTCTGGGCGTCGAGCTTCGGGAAGTCCTTGCGGCCCGCGTAGTCCGCGATGTCGAACGGCTTGCCGTCCGCGTCCAGGTACGGCTGCGCACCGGTCGAGACGTACTGGGTCTTGTTCTCCTCGTACTTGATCACGTCGGCGGTGTGGTTCGCGACGATGTCGAAGAAGACCTTGATGCCACGCCGGTGCGCGTCACGGATCAGGTCGCGCATCTCCTGCGTGGTGCCGAAGTGCGGGTCCAGCTTGGTGAAGTCGAGCGTCCAGTAGCCGTGGTAGCCGGCGGAGTCGCCCTGCACCCAGCGGTTCAGGAACATCGGCGTCATCCAGATCGCCGTGATGCCCATGCCGTCGAGGTAGTCGAGCTTCTGGTGCAGGCCCTTGAGATCGCCACCGTGGTAGAAGCCCTTGTCAGCGGGGTCGAACCCGTGCTCGGCGGCCTTCGAACGGCCCCGGTCGTTGCCCGTGTCCCCGTTCGCGAACCGGTCGGGCATCACGAAGTAGAAGCGTTCGCCCCGCAGGTCGTCCCGCTTGGGCGGCAACGCGAGTCTCGCATCCCCGTCGCGCACACCGGGCGCTATGTCCACCACCTCCCCCACGGCCAGACGTTGCGGTGGAGCGGCAACGGCCTGAACGGGTGTGAGGGGAAGCAGAACCAGTGCAGCGAGCGCGGCGACGACCCGACGCATCGCGACCTCCTTGTCGCAAACTCTTGCAGGGTTGCTGCACGAAACCACGACAAACAGCAGGAAACAATACGTCGGGCGTTGCAAATGTTTGCGATCAGCCTGCCGGACGTCGGTAGGTGATCGCCATCCGCAGCGGATGCGAGCGCCACTCGTTGACCGCGAGCCCGGCGATCACGCCGATGCCCTCGACGGACTCCGGCGTCGCGGGCGCGCTGCGGCTCGGCGAGCCCGCCAGCGGCCCCTCGGTCGGCGGCGGCGAGAACTGGGCGATGACCATCTGCTGGCCCTCGTGCGGCTGCACGGCCAGGAGGATGTGCGGATCGGCCTGCTCGCCCTGGTTCTCGATCGGTTCCAGGGACAGGAACTCACCGCGTTCCGCCGCCACCCCCGCCATCCGGCCGGCCCACTTGAAGGCGTCCATGACGTCGTCGTCGGAGAGCGCCGCGTCGGCCTCGGGCAGCGTGACCTGCTGCAGGCGCGTGCCGTGCGCAGTCATCTGGCCGTTGGTGGTGAAGCGGTCGGGAATCATCGCTTCGCCGGTCTCGACGTCGATGAGGAGCATGTCGCGGAACCGGGTCTCGGCGAGCGGCGACCGGCCCATGAGCCCGCGGCCGAGCATCTCCACGAGCTTCGGATCGGTCGTTCGCCAGTACGTCGTCCGCTCGCCGATCTGCAGGCCGACGAAGCCCTTGACCGGCAGGCTCGGCAGCGCCGTGATGAGGCTCTGACCAGGTGCTACCGGCGGTGGCGGCGCCTGCACCCGGAACGGCGGCAGCGAGGCGAATCCCGGATCCACCCGTGCCGTGCGGACGACGTGATGTGCCCACGCCCGCACACGAGTCAACGGGTGGTCGGGGAACCGTGCGTCGTGGCGGGGATCGTCGCCCGCGTGGAACGGCAGCACGCCCTCCAGTTCGGGCGCGTACGGGTGCGGCTTGACCCAGTTCTGGAAGCCGATCTCGGCCGCGAGGATCGCCTCCCGCGCGCCCGTCATGCCGCGTTCCACCGCGCCGAGCTGCAGCACGGCGCTGCTGTGCTCCTTGGGGATGGTGAAGGAGGCGACGAACGCCTGCCCGTTCGGCTGGTTCGGCAGCGGCATCTTGACGATCCGCAGCAGTGCCGGCGCCCCTCCGAGCTGGACGACGTGCGCCTCGATCAGGCAGCCGGTCTCGCCGTGGATCAGGGCGAGGTCGTGCCTGAGCCTCGGCAGGTCGTCCAGCCCGGCGGGCAGATCGGGGACCAGGCCGTAGTAGGCCAGTTCGGCCTGGTCACCGCTGGGGTGCTGCCAGGTGTTCTGGTCGAGCTGACGGAAGCCGGTGGTGTCGAACGAGATGGGCACCCACCGACCCTACGACTCCCGTCAGGCGGCCCTGAGCGTTTTGGACCAGAGGGAGGCGCCGGTCGCGTCGCGCAGCCACACCGTGAGCTCGTGCTGCGACGCCTTGACCTCGCCGAAGTGCTGGAACCCGTCCAGCGGCGTGGTGTTGGCGGCGGGCGGGGCGTGCACGAACACGGCCTGCGGTCCGAAGGTCGGGTCGAGCGTGTTCGGGCCGAACGCACCGGCGTGCAGCGGTCCGGACACGAACTCCCAGAACGGGTCGAAGTCGCCCACGGCCGCGCGGTCGGGCGAATAGTGGTGCGCGGCCGTGTAGTGGACGTCCGCCGTGAGCCACACGGTGTTCTTGACGCGACGACGCTTGAGTTCCCTGAGCACCCACGCGATCTCGTGCTCGCGGCCGTTGGGCGCGCCCGGCAGGCCGTTCGCGACGCCCTCGACGTCGGTGCCGTCCGGCACGGTCAGGCCGATCGGGAGGTCCGCCGCGATGATCTTCCACGTGGCGGTGCTGCGGCTGAGCCCGTCGACGAGCCACTTCGCCTGCTGGGCGCCGAGGATCACGCCCGGCTTGTCCTTGGGCGAGGTGTTCCTGTCCTTGTAGGTGCGCATGTCGAGCACGAAGATCTCGACGTTGCGGCCGTAGGAGAACTTCCGGTGGACGCGGCCGTCCACCGCACGCGTCCGGTCGATCGGCATCCACTCGTGGAACGCCTGGAAAGCCCGCTGTGCCAACACGTCCACGCGCTTCTCGGTGTAGAGCGGGCTGGTGAGGATCTCGCCCGGATACCAGTTGTTCGTGACCTCGTGGTCGTCCCACTGCGCGAAGACGGGGACCTGGGAGGCGAAGTGCTTCACGTTGTCGTCGAGGAAGTTGTAGGCGAACTGGCCGCGGTACTCGTCGAGGGTCTCGGCCACCTTGGACTTCTCCGGCGTGACGACGTTGCGCCAGATCCGGCCGTCCGGGAGCGTCACGCTCGCCTGCATCGGACCGTCGGAGTAGACGCTGTCGCCGCTGTGGATGAAGAAGTCCGGCCTGCGGTCGGCCATCGCCTTGAAGATCGGCATGCCACCGATGTCCGGGTTGATGCCCCAGCCCTGGCCCGCGACGTCGCCGGACCACACGAACCGCACGTCGTCGCGACCGAGCGGGGCGGTGGTGAAGCTGCCGGTGACCGGTTCGCTGCACGTGCGTCCGTCCAGGTCCTCGGCCGTCACGCGGTAGTGGGCGGTGCGGCCGGGCAGCAGGCTCGACACCCTGACCTGCCCGGTGCCCCCTGTCTCGGGTGTGAGCAACGGACCGCGGAGGCGGCGGGAGTGCCGGAACTTCGGGTCGTGGGACACCTCGACGAACATCCGCGAGGGACGGTCGGCGCGCGTCCACACGATGCCGCCGTCCCAGGTGACGTCGCCGGACTGCACGCCGTGGGTGAGGATCGGACGGTCGGACTTCGCGAGGCTGATGCCCGAGGGCACCAGCGCCGCGGCCGTCCCGAGTGCGCCTGCCTTGAACAACGTACGACGGTCGAAGGTCATGCGCGGTTTCTAGTCGCCGGTTCTGGCCGGCTCTGAAACCCGGGGTGAACTTCAGCAGCGCAGGTCGGTCCAGCCCGAGACGTAGCCGCCGCCCGGCACCGTCACGCTGGAGACCGCGCGGGTGCACTTGTCGAGCGTGGTCGCGCCGGCACCCCACAGCTCCTGCCTGGTGCCGCTGCGGATGTCGCCACCGGGGTACTCCTCTCCGCCGTCGATCACCGCGATCCAGTTCGAGACGCGGTAGGAGTGGTTCCTGGCGTAGGAGTCCCAGACCCAGGTGTAGGCGAAGTTCTTGCCGCACCCGGCGAACTGCTTGACCGACGCGATGGTCGCGCCCTGGTACTTCACGTACCCCGTGCTGCCGATCTGCTTGGCAGAGGCACAACCGGGGACGGTCTCGGCGTTGGCGGTGCCGGCACCGACGGACAGCAGCGTCGCGGCCAGTGCGGCGGCGATGGCGAATGGCTTTCTCACAGCCACGACGCTGGTGCAGTCCGGTTATGGGACGGTAAATCCGTTATGCGAGGCGCTTGAGCCAGTCGGTGATGATCTGGCGCGACGCCGGGGTGGCGTGCACCCACGTCTGCTGGTTCTGGTCGGTGTACTTGACCACGAGCCAGCGGCCGTCCTCGAAGTCGATCGTGGTGAGGAAGGTCTTGGCGCGCTGCCTGCCCTCGCCGTCGTGCTTCGCCGCGTAGAGCTTCGCCGTGCCGTTGCGGGGCTGGGCGAGCAGCTGGCGCAGCGAGATCGACGGCGACGCCTTGCCCGGCTGGTGCAGGTTGATCTCGGTCTCGTGCACGTTGATCGACGCGCCGCGGCCCGCCGGAACGTCCGGCAGCTGCATCGCGAGGACCTCCGGCGCGTTCTCCGGCCGGATCGGGTGCAGCTGCACGAACCCGTTGTCGTGCAGGGCGAGCACACCGTGCTGCGAGTTCGCCGCGACCACCACGGGCCTGGTCTCGTTCGGCGTGACCGCGATCCAGGCCGAGTAGTCGTGCTCCGCCTTGGCGATCAGGTGCAGCGTGCCCCGGACGTCCGGGTGGTCGAGCCCGACCCGGCGCAGCTCACCGATGACGTCGCGCTCGATGAGCACGCGTTCGTCCTCGGTCTCGCCGGGCGAGTCGACGGAGAGCGCGGGGTGGTACTGCCCCAGCTTCTCCTGCTTCCACAACACGTCGAAGGCGAGGTCGGACAGTTGGATCGACGACCGAAGCACGTCAGCCCCCGATCGTCGGCGGTGCGACCATCGGCATGTCGCCGATGATCTCGTTCGTGTTCTCCTCGGTGACGAGGTAGTCGGCGGACTTGTGCTCCAGGTCGTCTTCTCCCTGGCCCTTCTGCCCTTGACCACCCATGCCGCCCATGCCGGCCGCGCCGCCTCGTCCCGCCGCGCCTGCCGCTGTGCCGCGGGCCGCGTTCTGGCCGGTCTCGCCGATGCCGCCGAACACCCCGGCCTTGCCTCCGGGCTGCTGGGCCGCCGTGCCACCGGCCGTCGCGCTGCCGCCACCGACTCCGCCGAGGCCGCCGCCACCGACCTTGCCTCCGGCACCTCCGGCACCGCTGCCACCGCCGAACTTGCCGCCCGCACCGGGGCCGCCGCCGACGCCGCCGCGGCCACTGCCGCCAGGACCTCCCGGGCCGCCGGGGCCGTTCGGACCGCCGATGTTCGGGCGGACGGGCACGCCGATGGGCGGGAGGCCGGTGTTGGCCGGCCGGTCGATCACGCTGCCGACCGGGGGCTTGCCGGTGAGGTTGTCGACACCGGGCCTGCTGGTGTTGCTGGTGTTGCTGGTGTTCGTGGTGTCCGACGAGCTGGTGGTGGTCTGGTCGCCGTTGGTGGTCGGCACGGTCCAGGGGGTGCCGGTCGTGCTCTGCTGCGTGCTGGTCGAGGAACTGCTCGAGGTGCTCGACGTCCGCGTGTTCGTCGTGCTGCTCGTCGTGGTCTTCTCTTCGCCGTTGTGGCCGCCGGTTTCGGCGATCTCGACCACGAGGCTGTCGGTCGTGACGCCGGGGAACTCCTTGGGCAGCTCACCGCGGTTGGTGTTGCTGGCGCTCTGGAACTCCTTGTAGACCGCGCGGTTGTGGGCCTCTTCGGCGTTGTAGCTGTTGACCTTGTCCTCGGTGTCGGTGTCCCAGGGGGTCGCGTCGTCCCAGAAGCTCGTGTCCGGCTTGCTCGCCGGCATGTCCTTGAGCTGGTTCTTGTTGAAGTTGAACTGGTAGACCTGGTTCGAGATGGAGTGGTCGGCCTGCCGCAGGGCGTCCTGCATCTGGACCATGGCCTGGTTGATCGGGTTGGCGGCGGCCTGAGCGGCGTCCGCGCTCGAACCGGTCCACGCCTCACCCAGCGTCTCGCCGACCCGCTTCAGCCTGGCCTCGATGCCGGCGTAGCTGCGCTCCAGGTCCTTCGCGGTGGTGGCCGCGATCTGCGCCGACCCGGTGCCGGGGCCGCCGTGCATCTGGGAGTAGATCTGCGCTCCCGAAAGCCCCTCGGCTCTGGTGTTGTCCTCGGTGAAACAGCTGGGCGCGGGCCGTGTCATTTCGCACCTGCCTTGATCGTGGTGATGGCGAGATCGGCGAACTCGGTGACCGCGGCACACGGGTCCGCGAACTTGGGGCTGCCTTCTTCGCTCTGGAACGAGAAGAGGATCGCTTTCACGTCGGAAACCCCGACCAGGACGGAACAGTCCCCGCTCTTGCGGAGATCCGCGACCAGCGCCATGTAGGCCGGGTAGCCCTGGATCGCGGGCAACTGCTCGAACGCCTCGTAGGTCGTGTCCTTGTTGGGGAGGATGGTGGAGAGGTTCGTGCCGTCCGGCAGGAACGCGAGCCCGGGCGACATCTTCGCCGGGGTGTTCACCCCCACCCAGACGCATCCCCCGCCGGCCGCGGTGTTGTTCACCCTGCCGGTGACTCCGGGAAGTCCGAAGGCCTGCACCTGAGCCGGGGTGAGCGTGCCGCACGCGGCGGATTCGGCGGCCTTCACGTCGAGCGGGTTCTCGATCTTGGGAGCTCCGCCGCCGTTGCCGGTGCCGCTCGGCTGGGTGGCGGTGGTCGGCGTGCCGGTCGTGCCACCGCTGTCGCCGCAGCCGGTCAGCAGTGCGAGTGCTGCGGCTCCTGCGGCGATGGTTCGGATGCGCAACAGCTCAGTCCTTCTACTTGAGGTTGTCCCGGTTGCCCTGCTCGGTCTGCTCGTACTGGCGCAGCGTCGCCTTCAGGTTCTCGATCCGGGTGGTCAGGGTCTTCTGCAACTGGTCGTTGGACAGCTGGTGCCCCTTGCCCGCGGCATTCGCCCAGTTCGCGTAGACCTGGCTCGGGGTGTCCCGGCCGGCGCCCTTGATGGTCGTCAGGACCTCGCCGTTGAGTTGAGCGACCACGAGGTCTTCCTTGATCGACTCGTACTCCTTGATAGCCGCGCGCAGCGTCTCCAGATCGACCTTGGTCCCACTCATCCCCAGTGCCCTCCCCGCAGATTCGTGCGCCCAGCAGCATAGCGCCAGGTCGGGGGGCCAGTCCTGGTTTCGAAGCACGAACGGGTGAATACGAAGAACCCTCGCCGTCGCATTGCGACGAGCGAGGGTACGAATGTGGAATTCGTTCGAAGGCGTTGTTGTCGAATTGCGCGGAAATGCGCTCCGTCAGGACTGCTGTTCGGACTGCTGCTGTTGTTGCTGCGCCGGAAGCCGGCCCTCGGCCATGCGCTTGAGCAGGTCCTTGCGCAGCCACAGCAGGTACGCCCAGACGAGCCCGAAGATCACGCCGATCACGCCCATCGCCGGCAGCAGCAGCCAGGTGGCGATCAGCAGCACGTGCAGCCCCACGACGGCGCCGATCGCCCACGGCTTGCGGACGAAGGCGCACATCGCGATGAACACCGCGATGAAGCCGAACGCGACCCAGCCCACCAGGGACGTGACGCCGCCGTGCAGCTTGGCGATCACGGGCAGGGCCAGGGCCACGACGATGACCTCGAGGATCAGCGTGCCGGCCATGATGCCCCGGAACGCCTTCATCGGGTCTTTCTTCAGAGGGGCCGGGGTGGTCATGCCGGCTCCTTTCCGAACAGGGCGCGGGCCTCACCGGCGGTGACGACGGAACCGGTGACGATGATGCCGCCGCCGGACTGTTCGTCCTCGATGAGGTGGATGGCTTCCTCGATGGCGTCGACCAGGCGGGGACGCACCTCGAAGCGGTCCTCGCCGAAGATCGGCACGGCCAGGCCGGCCAGCACGTCCGGGTCCATGGCGCGGGGCGAGGAGTTGGTGGTGATCACCAGTTCCTGCACGACCGGCTCCAGCGCGGCGAGGATGCCCTCGGCGTCCTTGTCGGACATGACGGCCACCACGGCCACGAGCTTGCGGAAGCCGAACTCCGACTCCAGTGCGCGGGCCAGAGCGGCGGCGCCGTGCGGGTTGTGCGCGGCGTCCACGAAGACGTTGGGCGCGGAACGGACGCGCTCCAGGCGGCCCGGCGTGACGACCGAGGCGAAGCCCTCGCGGACCATCTCGATGTCGATCTTGCGCTCGGGGCCCGCGCCGAAGAACGCCTCGACGGCGGCCAGCGCCAGCGCGGCGTTCGCTGCCTGGTGCTGGCCGTGCAGCGGCAGGAAGATGTCCTCGTAGACGCCGCCCAGGCCCTGCAGCGTGATCATCTGGCCGCCGACGGCCACCGACCTCGACAGGACGCCGAACTCGCTGCCGAAACGGGCCACCATCGCGTCCACCTCGGCGACGCGTTCGAGGATCACCCTCATGACCTCGGGCGTCTGCTCGCCGACGATCGCGACGGAGCCCGGCTTGATGATGCCGGACTTCTCCACCGCGATGTCCTCGGGACGGTTGCCCAGGTACTCGGTGTGGTCGACACCGATCGGGGTGAGCACGGCGACTCGGGTGTCCACGATGGACGTCGCGTCCCACGTGCCGCCCATGCCGACCTCGACCACGGCGACGTCCGCCGGCGCTTCCGCGAAGGCCGCGTAGGCCATGCCGGTGAGCACCTCGAACTTGCTCAGCCGGATCTCGGACTGGGAGTCCACCATCGCGAGGTACGGCTCGATGTCGCGGTAGACCTCGACGTAGCGCTCAGGCGAGATCGGCTGGTTGTCGATGCTGATCCGCTCGGTCGCGAGCTGCAGGTGCGGGCTCGTGAACCGACCGGTGCGCAGGCCGATGCGCGTGAAGAGCGCATCGACCATGCGCGACGTCGACGTCTTGCCGTTCGTGCCCGTCAGCTGCACGACCGGGTAGGACGTCTGCGGGTCGCCCAGCACGTGGGCGAGTGCGGAGATGCGGTCCAGCGACGGCTCGAGCTTGGTCTCGGGCCAGCGCTGGTTGAGCTCGTTCTCGACGTCGAGGAACTCGTCGAGGTTGGTTTCCACGGTTCTTACGCCTCCGGCAGCGCGGCCAGGCGCTCGTTGATGCGGGCGATCTCGGACTCGGCGACGGCCTTGCGGTCCTCGATCTTGGCCTTGACGTCGGCGGGCGCCTTGGCGAGGAACGCCTCGTTGCCCAGCTTCTTCGTCGTGCCCTCGAGTTCCTTCTGCGCCGCGGCCAGGTCCTTGGCGAGGCGCTTGCGCTCGGCCGCGACGTCGATCGTGCCGGACAGGTCCAGCTCGACCTTCACCGCGCCCTTGGGCAGGCCGACCTCCAGCGTCGCGGAGACGGTGAACTCCTCGCCCGGCTCGGTCAGCCGCGTCATCGCGCGGACCGACGGGACCTGGTCGGTCAGGCCGACGCAGCACGCACCGCGGACCTTGCCCGCGACCTTCTGGCCGGGCTTGAGGCCCTGCTCGGAACGGAACCGGCGGATCTCGGTCGCGAGCTTCTTCAGGCCCTCGATCTCGGCCAGCGCGTCGAGGTCGCGCTCGGCGCCGGACGCCTTCGGCCAGTCGGCGACCACCAGCGACTCACCGCCGGTCAGCGACGTCCACAGCGTCTCGGTGATGAACGGGATCGCCGGGTGCAGCAGACGCAGGACGACGTCGAGGACATGACCCAGGACGGACTGCGTGGCCTCGGCGCGGCCCTCCGCGATCTGGACCTTCGCGATCTCCAGGTACCAGTCGCAGAACTCGTCCCACGTGAAGCTGTACAGCGCCTCGCAGGCACGGGAGAACTGGAACGCCTCGAAGTTGGAGTCCACAGTGGACACCAGCGCGTCGAGCTCGTCGAGGATCCAGCGGTCGGCCGCCGTCAGCTCCTCGCGGGCGGGCAGCGGACGGGCCACCGTCGCACCGTTGGCCAGCGCGAACCGCGTGGCGTTCCACAGCTTCGTGGTGAAGTTGCGGGACCCCGCCGCCCACTCCTCGGCGACGGCCATGTCCGAACCGGGGTTCGTGCCGCGCAGCAGCGTGAAGCGGGTGGCGTCGGCGCCGTAGCGCTCCATCCAGTCCAGCGGGTCGATGCCGTTGCCCTTGGACTTCGACATCTTCTTGCCGTACTGGTCGCGGATCAGACCGTGCAGGAAGACGTGGTCGAACGGCTGGACCTCGTCCATCGCGTACAGGCCGAACATCATCATCCGGACGACCCAGAAGAACAGGATGTCGTAGCCGGTCGAGAGGACCGAGGTCGGGTAGAACTTCTTGAGGTCCTCGGTGGACTCCGGCCAGCCCAGGGTCGAGAACGGCCACAGGCCCGAGGAGAACCACGTGTCGAGGACGTCCTCGTCCTGACGCCAGCCCTCACCGGTGGGCACCTCGTCGTCCGGTCCGACGCAGACGACCTCGCCGTCGGGGCCGTAGAAGACCGGGATCCGGTGGCCCCACCACAGCTGACGCGAGATGCACCAGTCGTGCAGGTTGTCGGTCCAGTCGAAGTACCGCTTGTTCAGCTCGGCCGGGTGGATCTTGGTGCGGCCGTCGCGGACGGCGGCGGACGCGGCCTCGGCGATGGTCTCGACCTTGACCCACCACTGCAGCGACAGGCGCGGCTCGACGACCGTGTTGCACCGCGAGCAGTGCCCGACGGAGTGGACGTACGGCCGCTTCTCCGCGACGATCCGGCCCTCGGCGCGCAGCGCGGCGACGATCGCCGGACGCGCCTCGAAGCGGTCGAGGCCGAGGAACGGGCCGTTCGCGGTGATCGTGGCGCGGCCGTCCATGATCGTGAGGTTCGGCAGGCCGTGGCGCTGGCCGATCTCGAAGTCGTTCGGGTCGTGGGCGGGCGTGACCTTGACGGCGCCCGTGCCGAACTTCGGGTCGACGTGCGCGTCGGCGACGATCGGGATGCGACGACCGGTCAGCGGCAGCTCGACCTCGGTGCCGATGAGGTGCTGGTAGCGCTCGTCGTCCGGGTGGACGGCGACCGCGGTGTCACCCAGCATCGTCTCGGCGCGCGTGGTCGCGACGACGATCGAGTTCTCCCCGTCGCCGTACCGGATCGAGACGAGCTCGCCCTCGTCCTCGCTGTGGTCGACCTCGATGTCCGACAGGGCGGTCTGGCAGCGCGGGCACCAGTTGATGATCCGCTCGGCCTGGTAGATCAGGCCGTCGTCGTACATCTTCTTGAAGATCGTCTGGACGGCGCGCGACAGCCCCTCGTCCATGGTGAAGCGCTCACGCGACCAGTCGATGCCGTCGCCGAGCCGCTTCATCTGGTCGAGGATCTTGCCGCCGTACTCCTCTTTCCACTCCCAGACGCGCTCGACGAACTTCTCGCGCCCGAGGTCCTGCCGCGACAGGCCCTGCTTCGCGAGGTCGCGCTCGACGGCGTTCTGCGTCGCGATGCCGGCGTGGTCCATGCCCGGCAGCCACAGCACCTCGTAGCCCTGCATGCGGCGGCGCCTCGACAGCGCGTCCATCACGCTGTGGTTCATGGCGTGGCCCATGTGCAGGCTGCCGGTGACGTTCGGCGGGGGCAGCACGATCGTGAACGGCGGCTTGTCGCTCTTGACGTCCGCCTCGAAGTACCGCCGGTCGACCCACCGCTGGTACAGCTCCGCCTCTACCTCCGCCGGAGTCCACGCGGCGGGGAGGTCAGGACGCTGGGTTGCGGTGTCGAGTTCAGTCACAGCGCAGAAGTCTACGGAGCCCGGGGTCTCGACTTGAAACGAGATACCTGATAACGGCACGGCGGCAACCGGGACCCCGTCGACGACGTGATCTCCCGTGACCGATGATGTGCGCCGATCATCCTGGGGGAACACATGAGTCACGATCTCGAAGACCATCCTGACCTGAAGGACGCGGCCTGGATCCGCGCCGCGAACAGACGGGCCAGACGGGACGTCCGCAAACAGCGCCGCCAGGCACGGATGCGCAGGCACGGCGGCAAGATCGTCTCCGCCGTCGCCCTCGTCGTCATCGGCGCGGTGCTGTTCGGGCTGTACCAGACGGGCAGGTTCGGCGACGTCCGCGACATCTCGCTGCCGGACGTGGACCTGCCCCACGTCGGCGCGAACGTGCAGATCCCGTTCGCGAACACGCCCGCCGAGCAGTGGGCCGACGGCGAGAAGGGCATCGTCGCACCGGACGCCAACCCCGTGTTCGAGCAGGTCAAGCAGGCCATCATCGCGTCACGACTGGACCCGGCCACGCTCAGCGAGCACAAGCCGGACAGGTTCGTCGCGATGCTCTCACCGCAGATGCGCGAGCACGTGGCGAAAGACGGCCTCGCGAGCTGGGTGACGAGGCTGAAGCCGGGCACGAAGCTGCTGCCCAACGGCATCAAGGTGTCCGGGAAGATGTCGCTCGGCGAGAAGGACGGCTATCCGGCCGTGATGACGGACTACGTGTTCGCGTACGCGTTCGAGCCGCCGGACCCCAAGAAGCTGTTGAGCCAGCTGGACATGGTCGCGGCCACCCGCGAGCAGGCCACGTACCTGGTGATGCCGGACGGCCTGTGGCTGTCCTCGCTGGACAACTACTACTACTCGATGGGGTGCAAGGCGGCCAAGGAGGGCTTTCTCGCTCCGCAGTTCACCGAACCCATCCCGGCCTCCTCCACGGGCGCACCCGGCGACGAGAAGAAGTACTTCTCCGTCGACACCGCGATCCCGGCCGAGATGTCCTGCGATTGATCACTCTTTCAGAGGTGCCGGGACGCAGTGACGGCGATCACAATTGACCGTCACGGACCGTTCAACCCCTTGGGGCCCGTGACGGGCGACGCCGCCGCGTTCTTCGGGGGCGCTGGCGGCGCCGACGTCGATCAGCGAACAATGGACGCATGAGCAGCAAGCCCCCGCAGCACGACGTCGACGAGTCCGCGCTCGAAGTCAGCACCCCAAAGACCTGGGCAGCGGGTATTCCCGGTGTGCTCGTGTCGCTCGACCGCGCGGTCGAGCAGATGGGTGTCGGGCGCACGGTCAAGACGTTGCGACTGCTCAACCAGCGTGAAGGTTTCGACTGTCCTGGTTGCGCGTGGCCCGAACCGCAGGGCCACCGCAAGATGGCGGAGTTCTGCGAGAACGGCGCGAAGGCCGTCGCGGAGGAAGCCACCAAGCGCCGGATCGGTCCCGAGTTCTTCGCCGAGCACTCCCTGGAGAGCCTGCGGACGAAGACGGACTACTGGCTCGGCCAGCAGGGCCGGCTCACCGAACCGATGGTCCTGCGGCCCGGTGCGACGCATTACACACCGATCGGCTGGGACGCCGCGTTCACGCTCATCGCCGACGAGCTGACAGCGTTGTCATCCCCGGACGAGGCGATCTTCTACACCTCCGGCCGCACCAGCAACGAGGCCGCGTTCCTCTACCAGCTGCTGGTCCGCTCGTTCGGCACCAACAACCTCCCGGACTGCTCGAACATGTGCCACGAGTCGTCCGGCTCCGCGCTCAACGAGACGATCGGCATCGGCAAGGGCTCGGTGTCCATCAAGGACTTCGACCTCGCCGACCTGATCGTGGTCATCGGCCAGAACCCCGGCACGAACCACCCGCGCATGC
This sequence comes from Lentzea kristufekii, assembly GCF_033949925.1. Taxonomy (NCBI): domain Bacteria; kingdom Bacillati; phylum Actinomycetota; class Actinomycetes; order Pseudonocardiales; family Pseudonocardiaceae; genus Lentzea; species Lentzea kristufekii. The sequence goes on along the minus strand of NZ_JAXAVV010000013.1, from coordinate 190,156 downwards.
TCAGCGCCCTGGAAGACGCCAAGAAGAACGGCGCGAAGATCATCGCGATCAACCCGCTGCCGGAAGCGGGCCTGATGCGGTTCAAGAACCCGCAGAACGTCGCGGGCATCGTCGGCAGGGGCACCGCGCTGTGCGACGAGTTCGTGCAGATCAGGGTCGGCGGCGACCAGGCGCTGTTCCAGGCGATCGGTCACCTGCTGCTGCAGTGGGACAAGCTCGACAAGAAGTTCATCGAGGCGAAGACCCACGGGTTCGAGGAGTACGCAGCGAGCCTGCGCGAGCTCGACTGGGACCGCGTGATCGCCGCGACCGGCCTGACCCGCGAGCAGATCACGCGCGTGGCCGGCATGTTCGTCGACTCCCAGCGCACGATCGCTTGCTGGGCCATGGGTCTCACGCAGCACAAGCACAGCGTGCCGACGATCCGCGAGATCACGAACGTCATGTTCCTGCGCGGCATGATCGGCAAGCCGGGCGCGGGCCTGTGCCCGGTGCGCGGCCACTCGAACGTGCAGGGCGACCGCACGATGGGCATCTACGAGAAGATGCCGGAGAAGTTCCTGCAGGCCCTGGAGAGCGAGTTCAGCATCTCCGTGCCGCGCAAGCACGGGTTCGACACCGTCGACGCGATCAACGCGATGCGCCACGGCCGCGGCAAGGTGTTCATCGCGATGGGCGGCAACTTCGTCAGCGCCACCCCGGACACCCCGGTGACCGAGAAGGCGCTGGAGCAGTGCTCCCTGACGGTGCACGTCTCCACGAAGCTCAACCGCTCGCACGTGGTGCACGGGAAGACGGCGTTGATCCTGCCCGCACTGGGCCGCACCGAGAGCGACGTGCAGCACACGGGCGAGCAGTTCGTGACGGTCGAGGACTCGATGTCGGTCGTGCACCGCTCACGGGGCCGCCTCAAGCCCGCGTCGGACCAGCTCCTGTCCGAGGTGTCGATCGTCTGCCGGCTCGCGCGCAAGACGCTCGGCGCCTCGCACCCCGTGGCGTGGGAGGAGTTCGAGAAGGACTACGACGTCATCCGCGAGCACATCTCCCGCGTGGTGCCGGGCTGCACCGACTACAACACGCGCGTGCGTCAGCCCGACGGTTTCGTGCTGCCGCACCCGCCGCGTGACTCGCAGGAGTTCGCGACGGCGACCGGCAAGGCGAACTTCACGGCGAACGAGATGACGGTCATCGAGGTGCCGCAGGGCCGGCTGCTGATGCAGACCCTGCGCAGCCACGACCAGTACAACACCACGATCTACGGCCTGGACGACCGCTACCGCGGCGTGAAGGACGGCCGTCGCGTCGTGTTCGTGAACCCGGACGACATCGCCGAGCTGGGCTTCCAGGACGGTCAGATGGTCAACATCGTCTCGGAGTGGAAGGACGACCCGACGGGCGTCGTCGAACGCCGCGCCGAGTCGTTCCGGATCGTCTCCTACTCGACCGCGCGCGGGTGCGTGGCGACGTACTTCCCGGAGGCGAACCCGTTGGTGCCACTGGACTCCAAGGCGGACATCTCGGGCACGCCGACCTCCAAGTCGGTGATCGTGCGGCTCGAAGCCGCAGCCTGATCTACGCGTGCCGGACCCGGACGAAGAGCCATAACCGGCGTCGTTCGGGTTCGGTCTCGACCTTCTCGGCCTTCTTGACGAGCCGGCGCGCGGCCGCGTCGGCCTCGAACTCCTGCTGACGGTACTTCGCGATAGCAAACGCTTCGTGGTGCGGGATCATGTCAGTTCTCCTTCAGCGGGCTGTTATTCGGTGGCGACGGTGAGACTCAGGAACACCCTGACGGGCTTGGCGCCTTCCGGACGCAGCGACTCGTCGGTCCTGCGCTCGTCGTACTTGTTCAGCACCGCCTGCAGCTCCGCGAGGTATCCGGCGGTCTCCTCGGCAGTGAGGAACTTGATGCGCCCTTCCGTGCCGACGGACCTGCGCCAGTCCTCCGGCAGGTGCTCGCGCTGACGAAGGCGCTCACGCGTGCGCTCGAACTCCTGGTCCAGGTAGGCCATCGCCGCGGCCTCGGCCGCCATCGCCGCCTCGCCTTCCAGCCCTTCCGGCGAAATGGACTGGCGGCCCCGCACGATCTGCCACGGCTTCTGCCTGCCAGGACCTTCGACCTCCGTGACGAAGCCGTACTTGGCCAGCATGTTCAGGTGGTAGGAGCAGCTCGCGACGCTCTCACCCAGCTTCTCGGAGCATTGCGTGGCGGTGCGCGGCCCCTGCTCGGTGAGCAGCTGGATCAGCTTCCACCGGAACGGGTGCGACAGCGCACGGAGCGCTTTGGGGTCACTGAGCGGAGCTTCCGTCATGACCCCAAGGTACGGGTATCAGGAAGTCTTTAGCAAGGTTTCTTGATATAGAAGTCCTGATGTAGATCACCAGTCGGGCGAGTTGCGCGCTACGGCGGTCACGAGTGGCAACGACTCGATGACCGGCACCCGCAACAACTCCGCGGGCACGTCCGGGTCGCGCACGGGCTCGATGAGCTCACGCAGCAGCGCGCCGACGACGTCGTCCGCGGACTGGTCGACCTCGTGGATCAGGTCGCGCAACTGGTCCGCGGCCTCGTTGAGCACGCGCGGCCGTTGCGGATCCTCCAGCATCAACGCCGCCAGCCGCAGCACGCGGCGGCAGGTGCGCAGCCGAAGGCTCCTGCTCGCGGACTCCCGCGTGCCCGCGAGGCCCAGGCGGCCGCGCGTGCGTTCGATCCACGGCTCGACCGTCTCGCGCCGCCAGATCGGGCCGGACGCGAGTTCCGCATCCGGCTCGGGAATGCCGTGCGAGCGTCGCTTGCGCCACACAGCCACCAACTGCCGACTGAGCCCCATGGCGTCGGCGATCTCCGCGATCCCGTAGAAGTCCCCCACGCCGCAACTGTAACCAGAGATGACGCGGAGTGTCATCAAAAATGTCTCAAATGCGTTCGAGCACCGCCTGCGCCGCGTTGTGGCCGCCGATGCCGCTGACCCCGCCGCCGCGCCGGGAGCCCGCACCGCAGACGAGAACGTTGTCCACGTCGGTCTCGACGCCCCACTTGCCGACCTGGTCGTCGGTCTCGGCGAACGGCCAGTCGAGCTCGCCGTGGAAGATGTTGCCACCCGGCAGGCCGAGCTCGGACTCCAGGTCGAGCGGAGTGCGCGCCTCGATGCACGGGTCGCCGTGGGCGTCGACGGCCAGGCAGTCCTGGATCGGCTCCACGAGGTGGGCGTTGAGCTGGTCGAGGTAGCGCTGCACCAGTTCGTCGCGCAGCTCGGTGTTGCGGCCCTCGAACAACGACGCCGGCAGGTGCAGGCCGAACAACGTCAACGTCTCGTGACCCTGAAGCGACGGCCCGAGGATCGACGGGTCCGTCAGCGAGTGGCAGTACATCTCACCCGGCAGCACCGACGGCACCTGACCGGCGGCGCTCTCCAGGTACGCGATCTCCAGCTGGTCGTAGGACTCGTCGAGGTGGAACGTGCCGGCGAACGCCAGCCGCGCGTCGACACCGGACCTCAGCTCGGGCAGCTTCCGCAACAACATGTTGATCTTCAGCTGGCAGCCGGGAGCGTCGTGGACCTCCCTGCCCCGCAAGCGTCCCAGCACCGACGGCGCCACGTTCGAGAGCACGAACCTGGCCTCGACCGTCTCGTCCCCGTACGCCACCGAGGCGGTCCTGCCGTCCGACTCGACGGACGTGACCTCGGCGCCGGTGACGATCCGCGCACCGGCCTCGCGCGCGACCCGTTCCAGCTCGGCGGTGACCGCGCCCATGCCGCCGACCGGGACCTTCCACTCCCCTGTCCCGTTGCCGATCACGTGGTAGAGGAAGCACTTGTTGGCGCGCAACGAATGCAGCGACGAGTGCGTGCCGATCAACGCGTCCGTGGCGACGACGCCGCGCACCAGGTTGTCCTCGAACAGTTCCTGCAGGGTCGCGCCGATCGGCCGTTCGAAGACCTGCTCCCACAACCGGCCGCGCGCCACCGCGTCGACGTGCACGCGCAGGTGTTCGCGGGACACCAGCGGTTCCAGCAGAGTCGGCGCCAGGGCCTGCGCCAGCAGCTCCAGGTCCGCGTACCAGCGCTGCCACCGCTCCCAGTCGTCGAGCGACCCGCACACGGCCTCGAACGACTTCACGGTCGCCTCGCCCGGTGAGCGTTCGACCAGCAGCCCGCCCTTGCCGTTCGGCGTGTAGGACGAGGCCGCACGGGACTTCAACGCCAGCTTCAGCCCCAGGTCCGACACGATCTGGTCGGGCAGCAGCGAGACGAGGTACGAGAAGCGCGAGAGCCGGGCGTCGACGCCCTCCCACGGTGAGGCGCTCACCGCCGCCCCGCCTACGTGCGGCAGCTTCTCCAGCACCCTGACCGACTTCCCCGCCCTGGCGAGGTACGCGGCCGCCACCAGCCCGTTGTGGCCGCCCCCCACGATCACGACGTCGTCCATGCCCCGGAATCCCTCCCACGTAGCCTGGTCGGTGGGGAACATAGCGGTCCGAAGGAGATGTGCACATGGGCCGAGTGACGGTGCGCCGAGCGGTCGAGCGGGTGTCGCCGAGCGGGCGTCGCCGCAGAGTCGACGCGCTCGCCGCCGAGGAACCCCTGGAGCTGCGGGTCAACGGCAAGGCTCTGGCCGTCACGATGCGCACGCCGGGTCAGGACGTGGAGCTCGCGCACGGCTTCCTGCTCAGCGAGGGCGTCATCGGGTCGTCGGAGGACATCTCGATCGCCCGGTTCTGCGAGGGCACCGGGCCGGACGGCATGAACACCTACAACGTGCTGGACATCGCGCTGGCCGAGGGCGTGCCGCCGCCGGACACCGGGGTGGAGCGGAACTTCTACACCACGTCGTCGTGCGGGGTGTGCGGCAAGGGCGCGCTGGACGCGGTCAAGCTCAAGACCCGCTACACCCCCGCGCTGGACGAGGTCACGGTCACACCCGAGGCGCTGACGGGCTTCCCGGACGCGTTGCGGGAACGGCAGAAGGTCTTCGAGAGCACCGGCGGGCTGCACGCGGCCGGGCTGTTCGTGGACGGTGAGCTGCTGGTCGTACGCGAGGACGTGGGCCGGCACAACGCCGTCGACAAGGTGCTGGGCTGGGCGGTGCTGCAGAACCTCGTGCCGTTGCGCGGCGCGGTGCTGATGGTGTCCGGGCGGGCGTCGTTCGAGCTGGTGCAGAAGGCCGCGATGTCCGGGATTCCGATGCTGGCCGCGGTGTCGGCGCCGTCGTCGCTCGCGGTCGAGCTCGCCGAGGAGCAGGGCATGACGCTCATCGGCTTCCTGCGCGGCGACTCGATGAACGTCTACACCGGTGGGGAGCGCGTGGTTGAGACCGCTTGACGGCGTCGTGGTGGTGAGCCTGGAGCAGGCCGTCGCCGTGCCGTACGCGACGCGGTTGCTGGCCGATCTGGGCGCACGGGTCATCAAGATCGAGCGGCCCGGGGCAGGCGATTTCGCGCGCCACTACGACTCGTCGTGCGGCGAGGTGTCGTCGTACTTCGCGTGGACGAACGTCGGCAAGGAGTCGGTGTCGCTGGACATCACCCACCCCGACGGCCGTGAGGTGCTGGACCGGCTCGTGGCGCGGGCGGACGTGCTGCTGTGCAACCTGTCGCCGCGGGTGTGGCAGCGGCTGGCCCTGGAGCTGCCGCCGGAGTTGATCGTCGGTGAGCTGTCCGGTTACGGCTGGGACGGCCCGTACGCGGACCGCAAGGCGTTCGACGCGCTGGTGCAGTCCGAGGCCGGGCTGGTGTCGCTGACCGGCGAGGGCGACGTGATGGCCCGGGCCGGCATCTCGGTCGCGGACATCGCGGCGGGCGTCCAGTTGCACGCGGCGGTGCTGGCGGCGTTGCTGCAACGCGGCCGGACGGGTGAAGGCGCGCGGCTGCGGTTGTCGCTCTTCGAAGCGATGGCCGAGTGGATGCACCAGCCGATGCTCTACGCCGCCGGCACGGGCGCCGCGGCCCCGCGCTCGGGTGCGCACCACCCGAGCATCGCGCCGTACGGGCCGGTGGCCTGCGCGGACGGTGCCGTGCACCTGGCCGTGCAGAACGACGGGCAGTGGCAGCGCCTCTGCGAGCTGATCGGGCTCGCGCCGCAGGAGAGGTTCGCCACAGTGGCGTCCCGCGTGGAGCACCGGGCAGAGCTGCAGAAGCTGCTCGAACGGGCGTTCTCGGACGTCACCACAGCCGAGTTGCTGACCACTTTGGACGCCGCCGACGTGCCTGCCGCGCTGACCCGCCCGATCACTGACCTGCCCACCCACCCGCAGCTCGGCACGTGGGTTGACGTGCGGGTTCCCGGCGGAACGGCGCGGATGCTGCCGCCGCCGGTGGCCGGTTTCGAGTGGTCGCCGGGTGCGGTCCCGGCCCTCGGCGAGCACAATGACGCCGTGCTGAGCTGGCTGGGCTATTCGGGTGAGGAACGAACTTCCTTACGCGTGCGTTCCGTCCTCTGAGAAGGAAACGAGGAACGGTGCCCACGCGATGAGGTGAGCATGGGGGAACCGAGGTACAGCCGCCGCACCCTCCTCGCGGCTATCGGCGTGGTCATCGCGACAGCCACCGGCGTCGCGACGTACGTGTCGTCGCCCACCGCCGTCGAGCGGCATGTCGCGACGGCCGACAAGGTGCGGGCCACGTCCGCCGCGAAGCCCGCGATCCGCTTCGAGCGCGCGTACTCGGCCGCCCGGCATCGCGAGGTCACCCTCGCCTTCTACCTGCCGGCCGGCGCGAACGCCCGCGGCCTGCCGATGTCGATCCTCCTGCACGGCCTGCACGGCGACGCCAGGCACGCCGCCGTGGGCAACCTGCCCGAGGTCCTGGCCACCGCCGTCGCGAAGGGCTCGGTGCCCGCGTTCGGCTTCGTCGCGGTCGACGGCGGGGACAACTACTGGCACGAGAACGTCCCCGGCGACGACCCGATGGCCATGCTGCTCGACGAGGTGCCGCGCTGGCTCAAGGAACGCGGCTACGGCGAACCGTTCGCGGTGACGGGCGTGTCGATGGGCGGCTTCGGTTCGCTGCTCTACGCGAGGCGCAGGGCCGAACGCGGCGACCCGGTCGCGGCGGCCGCGGCCATCTCCCCCGGCCTGATCACGACGTGGCCGGAGATGGCCAGGCGGCGTGCGTTCAAGAACGAGGGCGAGTGGGCGTCGCTCGACCCGCTGCGCCACCTGAAGTCCACCGGATCGACCGCGCTGGGCGTGTGGATCGGCGACCGCGACAGGTTCATCGAGGGCACCCGCCGGTTCATCCGCGAGGCGCGGCCCGAGGTGGGCACGGTGAAGGCCGGCGGGCACGACGACGGGCTGTACCGCAAGGTGACGCCCGACGTCGTGCAGTTCCTCGCCAAGTACGCGAAGCGCGCCGTCTAGACGCGGACGGCTGCCCTGCCCCAGTGCAGCCACTTCACGCGGTTCTGCTCGTCGCGTCCGCACAGGACGACCACCGAGTGGTACCCGCCCTCCTCCTCGACGGCGATCAGCGCGTCGTCACGCAGCCCGGTGAACTCGTGCTCGTCTTCGTCGACGAAGGACTTCCAGGTGGGGTCGAGGGCCACGTACCGCAGCTTCACCCGGCCCCCGTCGCCTTCGGTGATGTGCGCCTCCAGCCCGGTGGACCGGTAGACGCCGACGACTTTCTCGACGTCGACCGGCACCGGCATCAGCGGCGGCGTGGGAAGATCGGGCACGGTGACGCCCGCCAGGTCGCCCAGCACCTTCTCGTAGACCGCGCGCACCAGCGGCACGGCCTCTCCGCCGTTGGTGAGGACCGCGATCGCGAGTCCGGCTTCTGGAACCACCCGCAGGAAGGCCCGGAAGCCCAGGGTCGATCCGGTGTGGCCTATTCCGGAAACGCCGCCGGCGTAGTCGTGCAGCGCCCAGCCGAGCCCCTGCTTGGCGCCGTACCCGAAGTCGGGCGGCACGACCTGAGGGTCGCGCATCGCGTCGAACTCGCTGGTGCCGAGGTGCATCCGCACGAACTCCAGCAGGTCGCGCGCGCTCATCGCGAGCACCGTCCCGGCAGGAGCGTCGCCCTCGGCCATCAGCTTGTCGGCGGGCTTGGGCTCCTTGCCCGGATGTCCCGTGGCGCACTGCTGGGTGGCGTACTCGGCGTGGCTCGCGGCGGCGGTGCGCAGGCCGAGCCGCTCGATGAGGCGTTCCCTGAGCACGACGCGGAACGGCTTGCCGCGCAACACTTCCACGATCCGGCCGAGCAACGTGAACCCGCTGTTGCAGTACGTGTAGAGCTCACCGGGCGGCACCTGCTGCCGCGCGTCCGCCATGCGCTCGACGTACTTCTCCAGCATGTCGTCACCGTTGCCGGTGTCGTGGAAGAGATCGCCCTCGAAGCCCGCGGTGTGCGTGAGGAGGTGCCGTGGCGTGATGATCCGCGCGGCCTGCTCGTCGGCGAGCGCGAACTCCGGCAGCACATCGCGCACCGGGCGGTCGAGGTCCAGCAGGCCCTCGTTCACCAGTTCCTGGACGAGCGTCGCCGTCCAGATCTTGGTGATCGACCCGATCTGGAAGATGGAGTCGGTCGTCACCTTCTCGCCGGTGACGTTGTTCAGCACACCTGCTGCCATGTCGACGATTTCGCCGTTGTGCAGCACGGCGACTTGGGCGCCTACGACGCCGTGTTCCTCGACCAGCTCGTCCAGCTTGATCATGTTTCTCCCCCAGGAGGTTCCCAGATCCGGGCGGCAGCCCGCCCGAAGTGCACCAGATCGCCCATCAAGACCAGCACGGTGTGCGGTCTCTCCAGGGCGATCACCGCGTCGTCGCGCAGAGCCACGAACTCGCGCTCCTCGCCGTCGAGATCAACCCGCACGCGGCCGTGATCTGCCTGCGTGACAACCACTTCGTGGCCAGCGCAACGGTAGGAGCCGAGGAAGCGCTCGTTCACCGGCTCGGGCGCGTCGGGCGGCGTCGGTGGCTCCGGCCTGCGCACGCCGGCGAGTTCGCTGAAGACGTTCTCGATGACGTGGTCGAACACTTCGCGTGCCGCGCCGCCGTTGGTCAGCAGGGCGACCGCGATCCCGCGCTCCGGAGCGACCCGCAGGAACGAGGCCAGGCCCCTGTTGGCGCCGTGGTGGCCGATCACCGGGCCGCCGGAGTAGTCCGGCAGCTCCCAGCCCAGGCCCCAGGAGGCGCGATTCCCGAAGTCCGGCAGCAAAACCTGCGGCTCGCGCATCACCGCGAACGTCGGCGTCGCCAGGTGCATGCGCGCGAATGCGAGCAGATCCCGTGCGCTCATCGCGAGCGCGGACCCTGCGGGCCAGTCGGATTCCGGGCCTGGATCGGTCACCGGCCGTCCGTCCTCGTGCCCGACAGCGTGCGATGCGGTGCGTTCCGCGTAGGTCGTCGCGACGGTGAGCCGCAGCGGCGCTGCCAGCCGTTCTTCGAGGACAGCGTTGAAAGGCTTGCCCCGCAGCACTTCCACGATCCGGCCCAGCACCGTGAAGCCGCTGTTGCAGTACGACCACAGCTCGCCCGGCGGCGCGATCTGCGCGGCGTCGGCCAGCCGTGCCACGAACTTCTCGACCGCGTCGTCGCCCGAGCCGGTGTCGTGGAAGAGGTCGCCGTCGAGGCCCGACGTGTGGGTCAGCAGCTGTCGCGGTGTGATGACCGGCCGGAAGCCGGGCAGAACGTCGCGCACCGGAGCGTCGAGGTCGAGCCTGCCCTCGTTCACCAGTTCCTGGACGAGCGTCGCCGTCCAGACCTTGGTGATGGAGGCGATCTGGAAGAGCGACTCCGTCGTCACCGGCGCACGCGTGCCGGCGTCCAGCACTCCTGCGGCCGCGTCGATGATCTCGCCGTCGGCCAGCACGGCGAGCTGCGCGCCGACGACGCCGTGTTCCTCCAGCAGTTCGGGCAGCCTGCTGGCGATCCACTCGGCGGCGTTCACCGCCGCACCGCCGCCCTGCCGAAGCGCACCCATCCGACCTGGTCACCGCGGCGGACCAGGCGGAGCACGGTGTCCGGCTCGTACCGGACCCGCACCCGGCCGGCCGCGGCGGCGGCGCCTCCGTTGGTGAGGACCGCGATCCGCTGCGTCCCCGCGACGGGCAGGTGGCCGTCCGCGATCTGGTGGCCTGGGTGCTCGTCGTAGTGCGTGGCCACGTTCGTCAGGCCTGGCACGACGTAGCCGGCGTTGCGGCGCAGGCTGCCCGAACTCGTCGCGGAACACGGCGTTGATGCTGCGAGTCGCTTGCTCTGTTCACGTTCCCCCCAGAAAGTGATCGCTAGCGCGGTGAGAGCGGCACCGTCTTCGACCGCACCCACTTGAGCGCCGCGGGCCACTCCCCGTAGCCGGCGTCGATGTTGATGTGCCCGGCACCGGGCAGGACGTCGATCTCGATCCGCAACGCCTCGGCCAGCTCCTTCGCGGCCTGCATCGAGCAGTGCGGGTCGCCCTCGCCCGCGACGAGGCGGGTCTCGGTGGCGGCGCGGCGCAGGTTCGCCGGGTCGAGCGGGGCCGGGAAGAACGACTTGATGGCCGGCTCCGGGTGGTCCAGCGCCGGTGGGGCTACCAGCAGCACGCGGTCCACGTGGGCGATGGACTCGCGGGCCGCGTGGTGCAGCCAGAGGTAGCAGCCGAGAGAGTGCGCCACGACGACGCGTTCGCGGTCGGCGGGCAGCGCTTCGAGGTGGGTGTCGAGTTCGCGCAGCCACGTGTCGCGGTCGGGTGCCTCCGGGCTGCTGAAGTGCGGCAGGTCGGCGAGGCCACCGTGCTCGGACACCGTCTGGGCCAGCCAGCGCTGCCAGTGGCCAGGGCCGGAACCGGTGTAGCCGTGGAGCAGGAGCACGTGAGGCAGCGACATGGCTCCACCTTAGAACGAAGAACGGCCCCGGCAACGAGTTGCCGGAGCCGTTCCAAGAAGATCACTTACGCGGACTTCTCCCGGCGTTCCCGGCGCGAGGGCTGCCGAGCCACGATGGTCGGGTTCACGTTCTCCTTCACCGTCTGCTCGGTGATGACGACCTTGGCGACGTCCGTGCGGCTCGGGATGTCGTACATCACCGGGAGCAGGACCTCTTCCATGATCGCCCGGAGGCCACGAGCACCGGTACCGCGCAGGATCGCCTGGTCGGCGACCGCTTCGAGCGCGGTCTTGGTGAACTCGAGCTCCACGCCGTCCATCTCGAACAGCTTCTGGTACTGCTTCACCAGGGCGTTCTTCGGCTCGGTGAGGATCATCACCAGGGACGGCTTGTCGAGGTTCGTGACGGAGGCGACCATCGGCAGACGCCCGATGAACTCGGGAATCAGACCGAACTTGATCAGGTCCTCCGGCATGGAGTCGGCGAAGAAGTCCGACGACTCCACCTCGGCCTTGGAGCGGACCTCGGCACCGAAGCCCAGACCCCGCTTGCCGACGCGGTCCTGGATGATCTTCTCCAGACCCGCGAAGGCACCGGCCACGATGAACAGCACGTTCGTCGTGTCGATCTGGATGAACTCCTGGTGCGGGTGCTTGCGGCCGCCCTGCGGGGGCACCGAGGCGGTGGTGCCTTCCAGGATCTTCAGCAGTGCCTGCTGCACGCCCTCGCCGGACACATCGCGCGTGATCGACGGGTTTTCACTCTTTCGAGCGATCTTGTCGACCTCGTCGATGTAGATGATGCCCGTCTCGGCGCGCTTCACGTCGTAATCGGCGGCCTGGATGAGCTTCAGGAGGATGTTCTCGACGTCCTCACCGACGTACCCGGCCTCCGTCAGCGCTGTCGCGTCGGCGATGGCGAACGGCACGTTCAACATCTTCGCGAGCGTCTGCGCGAGGTAGGTCTTGCCGCACCCCGTCGGGCCGAGCATCAGGATGTTCGACTTCGCCAGCTCGACGCCGTCGTCACGACCCTCGCGCCCGCGGTCGCCCGCCTGGATGCGCTTGTAGTGGTTGTAGACGGCGACGGAGAGGGTGCGCTTGGCGTCACTCTGTCCGATGACGTACTGGTCGAGGAACTCGTGGATCTCGGCGGGCTTCGGCAGCTCGTCGAGCTTCACGTCGCCGGCTTCGGCCAGCTCCTCCTCGATGATCTCGTTGCAGAGATCGATGCACTCATCGCAGATGTAGACGCCGGGGCCGGCGATGAGTTTCTTCACCTGCTTCTGGCTCTTTCCGCAGAAAGAGCACTTCAGCAAGTCGCCGCCGTCACCGATACGCGCCATGACCGCTGACCTATGTCCCCTCCGGCGCACACCTGCTGTAGTGCGCCTGCTGACTTGCTGTGGCAGTCCCACTGGCTGTGGGTGCTGAGCCCGTTCTCCTGACGGTACCTGGCCGACCCCGTTTCAGGGGAGGACCCGCGTCCCCCGACGCGCCGATCAGGCCGGACAACCGGTCACATCGGCGTGTCGGGCGGGTGCACGATGCCCTGGGGCTGGGGATTTTCCCAGCCACCAAGACAAGGTCCGGCGTCTGGGACGTCCCCAGACGAACACCGGGCGGCGGGCGAGGCGAGCGTTCTTCGCGAACGCACCTCACCCACCGTCGCCCGTCAGGACTTGGCGGAAAGCTTGCGGTAGGGCAGCACCGTGTCGACGATGCCGTATTCCTTGGCCTCTTCGGCCGTCAGGATGCGGTCGCGCTCGATGCTCTCGCGAACCTCCTCTGCCGTCCGGTTGGTGTGCCGCGCGAGGGTGGACTCCATCAGGCGGCGCACGCGCTGGATCTCGTTCGACTGGATCTCCAGGTCGGACACCTGACCGTACGCGCCTTCCATCGAAGGCTGGTGGATCAGGATTCGCGCGTTGGGCAGCGCGTGGCGCTTACCAGGCGTTCCAGCCGCAAGCAGCACGGCCGCGGCGGAGGCCGCCTGGCCGAGGCAGTACGTCTGGATGTCCGGGCGGACGAACTGCATGGTGTCGTAGATGGCCATCAGCGAGGTGAACGAGCCACCCGGCGAGTTGATGTACATCAGGATGTCGCGGTCCGGGTCCTCGGACTCGAGCACGAGCAGCTGCGCCATGACGTCGTTCGCCGAAGCGTCGTCAACCTGCACGCCGAGGAAGATGATGCGCTCCTCGAAGAGCTTGTTGTACGGGTTCGACTCCTTCATGCCGTAGCTGGTGCGCTCCACGAACGACGGCAGCACGTACCGCGACTGAGGCATGTGGAACTGGCTCACTTGAGGTCTCCTAGCTGACGTCAGTTGTTCGAGTCGCCGACGGGCTGGGCCCTGGTGACGACCTTGTCGACGAAGCCGTACTCCAGCGCTTCCTGCGCCGTGAACCAGCGGTCGCGGTCGGAGTCGCGGGTGATGGTCTCGAGGCTCTGCCCGGTGTGCTCGGCGATGAGCTCGGCCATCTCGCGCTTGGTGCGCGTCAGCATGTCCGCCTGGATCGCGATGTCCGCGGCCGTACCACCGACACCGGCCGACGGCTGGTGCATGAGGATGCGGGCGTGCGGGAGCGCGTGGCGCTTGCCGGGCGTGCCAGCGGAGAGCAGGAACTGCCCCATGGAGGCCGCGAGGCCCATCGCGTACGTGGCCACGTCCGGCTGGATCAGCTGCATCGTGTCGAAGATGGCCATGCCCGCCGTGACGGAACCACCCGGCGAGTTGATGTAGAGCGTGATGTCCTTGTCGGGGTCCTCAGCGGCGAGGAGCAGCAGCTGAGCGGTGATCTGGTTGGCGATGCCCTCTTCGACCTGTGATCCCAGGACGATGATTCGCTCGCGGAGCAGCCGCTCGTACACCGAGTCGTTGAGGTTCATCCCGGCGGTCACCGACCGCATCTCGGGGGTCGGGAAGGAGTGCTGCGTCACGTCTGCCTGCCTAACTCCAGGTGGAACGAATCTGGAAGCGAAAAACTCTCTGCGATCGACCTTAACGAAGGCGGGCGGCGTCAGATGCCCGACACCGCCCGCGTTCGCTATCAGCTGTATTTCCGGAGCTCGCCCACTCGCGGGGGAAGGGCGAACAACTCGGTCGTCGCTACTCCTGGCCGTCCTCATCGGACTTCGTCTCGCCGAAGAGCTCCTCGAGGTCCAGCTTCTGGCCGGACGAGTCGCTGACCTCGGCCTGGCGCACGACGCTCGCGAGCGCCTTGCCGCGGCGGACGTCGGCGAAGATCGCGCCGAGCTGACCGGACTGCTGCGCGCGCTTGACGTACTCGTCCGGGCTGATGCCGAAGCGCTGGGCCTGGTAGATGATCCGCTCGGTCAGCTCGCCGTCGGACACCGTGACCTGCTCGGCGTCGGCGATCGAGTCGAGCACCAGCTGCGTCTTGACGGCCTGCTCGGCGGCCTTGCGCAGCTCGGCGTCGAACTCCTCCTCCGACTGACCCTGCTCGGTCAGCCAGGCGGCGAACTTCGCGTCGTCGTGGTCGAAGGCGTGCACGGCGTCGTGCTTGCGCGCGTCGATCTCGCCCTGGACGATGCCCTCGGGCAGCGGGACCTCGGTGGTCTCCAGCAGCGCCTCGAGGACCTTGTCGCGCGCCTGCACGCCCTGCTGCATCTTCTTGACGCGGGCCAGGCGGGTCTGCAGGTCGCCCTTGAGCTCGTCGAGCGTGTCGAACTCGCTGGCGAGCTGCGCGAACTCGTCGTCGAGCTCGGGGAGCTGACGCTCCTTGACGCTGCTGAGCACGACGGTGACCTCGGCCTCGCGGCCCTCGTGCTCACCGGCGACGAGCGTCGTGGTGAAGGTCTTGGTCTCACCCTCGGTCGCGCCGACGAGCGCCTCGTCGATGCCCTCGACGAGCTGGCCGGAGCCGACCTCGTAGGACAGGCCGCTGGTGCGGGCCTCCTCGACCTCTTCGCCGTCGACGGTCGCGGACAGGTCGACGATGACGAAGTCACCGGTCTCGACCGGGCGGCTGACACCGGTCAGCGTGCCGAAGCGGGCGCGGAGCTCGTCGAGCTGGGTGGTCACGTCCTCGTCGGTGACCTCCTGCTCGTCGACGGTCACGGCGAGCTCGCCGAAGGCGGGCACGGTGATCTCGGGACGGACGTCGACCTCGGCGGTGAACTCGAGGGTCTGCCCGTCCTCGATCTTGGTGACCTCGAAGTCGGGACGGCCGAGCGTGCGCACCTCACCCGCGTTGACGGCCTCCAGGTACTTGGCCGGGATCGCCTCCTGGATGACCTCGTCCAGCACCGGAGCGCGGCCGATTCGGTTCTCCAGGACCTTGGCGGGGGCCTTGCCCGGACGGAAGCCGGGGATGCGGACCTGCTTCGCGAGCTTCCGGTACGCCTGGTCGAAGTTCGACTTGAGCTCGTCGAACGGCACCTCGACGTTGATCCGGACCCTCGTCGGGCTCAGGTGCTCGACGGTGCTCTTCAACGTGGACTCCTCGATACGAACAAGAACGTGCAAGACAGCCGGTACCGCCACTTCGGGACGCCCGGATTCCCAGCGAGTCTAGGCGAGACCCGCGCTGTGACCGCCGCCACCCCGCTTTGGGCCGGTGACAGGCTCTTGCCCCTGCCGATAGCGTGGCCCTCAGCGGCCCATCGGTCCGCTCTGGGGGCTTCGAACACACCGTCCTGGGGGACACGCATGTCCAAAACTTCTTTCGGCCTGCTCGCCGCCGCTCTGCTCGGCGTCGTCACCGCACCGACCGCCGCCGCGGCGACGCCCGAGGCGACCGTCGCCGCCTACGTCTTCACCGACGGCACCTCCACCGAGAGCCTGACGGCGGAGAACGCCGATCTCACCGCCCCGCTGCTCGCCTCCGGCTACACCGCCGCCCACCCCGGCTGGGACCTCCGGCTGTCCGACGAGGCCTACGCCCCCGCGACCATGCCCGTGCTGGACTACCGCGCCAGGGCTTCCCACACCGCGACCAGTGCCGGCGCCGGCACGAGTGGCTACATCTCACTGGTCGACGGCGGCAGCGTTCCGTTCGCCGTGGTGAGGCCCCACAGCCGCAGCGTGTCCTGCACCGTGGACGGCCCGCTCTTCACGGGCGGTGGCGGCGGCTACGGCGTGTGGGTGCGCGGGACCTCGGGCGCGCTGGAACTCGTCGACGTCGACGCCACCGGCTCGACCACCGCCGCTCCCGCAGGGCAGGCGGGCGGTGCCCACGTCCCGACCACGGTGAAGGTCAACAGGTACTCGGCGGTCGGCCAGCTCTCCGGCTACTCCGCGTTCGCGAAGTACGAGGGCCGCCCCAAGGCCGGCACCCTGGGCTGGGAACTGGAGATCACCCAGGGTGCTCAGACCTACCGCGTCCTCGTCGGCGCCGTGGCCGCCTCCTGCTAGTTCCGCACCACGACGGCCGCCACCCGCAGCGGGCCGGCGGCCGTCGTTCGCACTCCCGTCGTCCACGACCTGCTCGTCGGCGGCGGTGCCCGCGCGGCCTGACATCCGCCCGAGAGCGGACTGCGAGGCGTGGGCGATCGGCTTTCCGGTAGCGGTCGGGGTGACCGCCACCGCCAACCACATCACTGGGGGATCACCATGGCGCACAACCGTTCCAGACTTCTCGCGGCAACGGCCGCCGGCGCGATGCTGCTCGGCCTCACGACTTCGGCGGCCCAGGCGGCCGAACCTCGTGAGGCCACCGCTGTGCTGTACGCGTACATCGGCAGCACCGGCCAGGAATCCCTGGCGATCGAGAACCAGCGCTGGAGCCAGCCGCAGCACGTGGCGGACCGCACTCCCGCGCACCCAGGCTGGTCGATCCACCTCTCCGACGAGACGGTGGGCGCCGGCCTGCCGAGGCAGGACATCCGGGCCAACGCGGGCCAGGGCGAGACCTACCGGACCTTCGCCTGGACGCAGGGCTTCCTCTCGATCGTCGACGGGAACAGGGCCGGCACGCCCTTCCTGGTCTTCAGGTTCGGCGGGGAGAACGTCATCTGCGAGGGCTTCGTCGGCTACGAGCTGCCTCGGCTGTTCGTCCGCAAGCTCAACGGCGAGCTGTACGAAGCGACCGACCTGACCAAGCCCGCGGTCGCCGAGAACGTCACCCCCGCCGACTCCACCTCCCGGAACTCGTCCGCCACCGTCGAGGTCAAGCGAGTGACCTCGGCGGCGCAGATCGCCCCGTACGGTCCGCTCGCGAAGTACGCGTCCCGCGATCGCGTCCGCACGGACGGTTACGAGCTCGTCCTGACCGTCAGCGACGCCGTCACGGGCGGGCCCAGGACCTACCGCCTGCTGGCGGGCGCTCAGGCCGTCTCCTGCTAGATCCGCACCCCCCGAACGACGCCGTCACCCACCCGGGTGGCGGCGTTGTTTTGTTCGCCTGGCGAAAGGCTTAACTGAAAAGAGTCGCCCAGCTACGGCCCGTAAAAGCGCTCCGCGCAATTTCACTCTTTCGGCCGCAGCCACCTTTCGCGACCGATCAAGATGACTCCATAAGCACCAATCTCGCCTGCGCGGCGGACAGGTAGCGTTACTGCTCCCGCACCATCCGTAACAGGACCACGGGAACGAACGAGAAAAAGTCGTCGCACCGTTTTACCCCGAGGATCCGCCTGATGGAGACACGCCAGCTTCTCGCGTTCACGACCGTGGTTCAGACAGGGAGCTTCACCAAGGCCGCTGCCACGCTCAACTGCTCGCAGCCGACCATCACCACCCGCATCAAGGCGCTGGAGGAGGCCCTCGGCGTCGTCCTTTTCCGACGCCTCCCCAGAGGTATCCAGATGACGTCCGCAGGCGTGGAACTCCTCCCGTTCGCGCGAAACATCATCAACCTCACCGAAAAGGCCCGAAAAGCCATCACGATGAACGGCGAGCCGCACGGCAAACTCGTCATCGGTTCCGCACAGAGTTTGACCGACTACCGTCTGCTACCGCTCATCGAATACATGTGCTGGCGCTACCCGTCGGTCCAACTCTCGTTGCACTCGCGCAACGCGCTGAACAACCTGAACTCGGTGCGCGACGGCCAACTCGACTGCGCCTTCTTCATCGGCGCCATCGAACCGCGTGAGGGCCTGGAGACCACGGTCCTCTGCCCCGAGCCGTTGGTCATGGTCGCGGGCCCGAACCACATGCTCACCCAGCGCCAGTCGCTGGCCGAGGACGACATCACCAGCAGCACCCTGATCCGGGCCGAGAACGGCGCCTCGTACCACGAGCTGTTCGAACACTCCCTCGGCTACGACGACACCCGCGCGCCGGTCCTGGAACTGGACTCGGTGGACGCCGCCAAGCGGGCGGTCGCGTCCGGCCTGGGCATCGCCCTGATGCCGGAGGTCACGGTGTCCTCGGAACTGGCCGACGGCAGGTTGGTCCGCTTGCCCTGGTCCCCGACGTTCCGCGTCTACACGCAGTTCGGCTGGCGCCAGGACAACTCGACGAACCCCGCGGTGACGGCCCTGGTCTCGGCGGCGGCGCAAGTGGTGAGCGACCAGGTCGCCTCCCTGACCTGAGGTGTGGGTGGGGTGCCGCCACCCCACCTACCCCACCGGCGCCGGCCCGGAACTCCCCCGCACCACCAGTTCGGGCAGCACGTCCTCGACATCGGTCGGCGAAGCCCCGCCGATCACGGCCACCAGCGCCCGAGCCGCCCGAGCCCCGAACGCGAACGTGTCCCGGGACAACGCGGTCAACCGCCCGTGCTGGCACAGCACCGAGTCGTCCCAGGCCACGATCGACAGCTCGGACGGCACGGAGACTCCCAGGTCGGCAGCCACCTCCGCCCCCGCCACAGCCATCACGTCGTTGTCGTAGACGATCGCCGTGGGCGGCTCGGCCATCCCCAGCAGCTCCCGCGTCGCGCGAGCCCCGGACTCCGCCGTGTAGTCGCCGGCCACCACGACACCGTCCACAACGGACGACGCGAACGCCGAGTCCCGCCGGACCGTGTGCAACAACGAGGCCAGCCCGGCCACTCGGGCGATCCGCCGATGCCCCAATGCTTTCAGGTGCTCCACAACGGAGGTCATGGCCGCGTAGTCGTCGGCCCAGACCGAGGCGAGCTCCCCGTGGTGCCCGGCACCGCCGACGACGACAGCCGGCATCCCTAGCGAGGGCATCAGCTCGACCCGGGGATCCGACACCAGCAGATCCACCAGGAACACCCCGTCGACCCGGTGCTCGGCCCACCACCGCTGGTACAGCTCGATCTCCTCCTCACGGGAGGAGACCACCTGCAGCAGGAGGGCGCAGGACATCTCGGACTGCATCCCGGCGATCAGCTGGAAGAAGAACGCCTCGTCCCCCAGGGCACGGGGCGGCCGCACCAGCACCAGCCCCACCGCGTCGGCGGACGCGGACGACAGCGCCCGAGCGGTGACCGACGGCCGGTACCCCAGCGACGAGGCGACCCCCAGCACGCGGGACCGCGTCGACTCGGACACGCCGGAGCGTCCGTTCAACGCTAACGACACAGCTCCTTTGGACACCCCTGCCGCCGCCGCGATGTCCTTGATCGTTGGCCTCTTCACCCAGTGCCCTTCGAGCGCCGCACCCTGTCCGGAACAAGACAACAAGACGTTCGGAGGCTAGCCGGAGATAAACCGGTTTAGCTAGGGTCCGCCACCAAGGAGGTGGCTTTCAATGAAGAGGCGCACGTTCCTCGCGGGCCTGGCGGCGGTGCCCGTCGCAGGATGCGGACTGTCCGGCACGTCCAGCACGTCCGCAGGCGGAACCGGCCAGGTCACGGGTGAGATCACCTTCCAGACCTGGTCCCTCAAGCCCAAGTACACCGACTACGTCAACGGCGTCGTCGACGCTTTCCAGAAGCAGCACCAGGGCACCTCGGTGAAGTGGGTCGACCAGCCCGCGGACGGGTACCTGGCCAAAGTCATGGCGGACGCGAGCGCGGGGAGCCTTCCCGACGTCATCAACGTGCCGCCGGACCTGAGCTTCCCGCTCGCCAGGGCCGGCCAGCTCGTCAACCTCGACGAGTCGCTCAAGGACGCCAAGCCCGAGTACCTCGGCAACGCCTGGCAGGCGTTCGAAATCCCCGGCAAGGGCGGCTGCTACGGCTTCCCCTGGTACCTCAACACCGGTCCGATCTTCTACAACAAGGCGCTGTTCAGCCAGGCGGGTCTGGACCCGAACAAACCGCCGACGAACTTCAAGGAACTCGAGGAGCAGGCGCTCAAGCTCGCCGAGAAGAAGATCGCGATCCTCGGCCAGACCCCGAGCATCGCCGACTTCGGGCTGTACGGCGTGAAGCTGTTCGAGAACGACAAGTTCACGTTCAACGAGCCCAAGGGCGTCGAGTTCGTCGAGAGCTACAAGCGCATGTACGACGCGGGCGCGCTCATCCCCGAGGCGCTCACGCAGAACTACACCGGTGCCGGCGCGAAGTTCATGGCGCAGCAGACGGCGCTCAACCCCGGCAGCGCGTACGACCTCGGCAAGTTCAAGACCGACGCGCCGAGCCTCTACGCGAACATCGGCATCACCACGCCCATCACGAACACGGGCAGCGCCAACATGTTCCTGCACGGCGTGAGCGTGCCGAAGAGCAGCAAGAACCAGGCGACGGCGCTGGCGTTCGGCAGGTTCGTCACCAACGCCGAGAACCAGGTGAAGTTCGCCAAGCTCGCCTCGATCTTCCCGTCCACGTCGAAGGGTGGCGACGACCCGTACTTCACCACGGAGGACGGCACCGACGAGGCGCGCGTGCGGGTGGCCGCGGCCAAGCAGCTGAAGACCGCGGTGAACTACACGCCCGTGCAGTTCAGCGACCAGATGCGCGAAGCCCTTCTGCAGCAGCTGGCCGACGCCATGCTCGGCAAGAAGTCGCCGAAGCAGGCCTTGGACGACGCAGTCGCCGAGTGCAACCGGCTCCTCAAGTAGGCCGTACATGACTCATCGCCCGTACACACCGTGGCTGTTCCTGGCCCCAGGACTGGCCGTCTGCCTGCTGTTCATCATCTTCCCCTTCCTGAACATGATCGTGCTCGCGTTCACGGACGCGAGCGCGCTGGGCGGCGGCCAGTTCACCGGTGTGGACAACTTCGTGCGGATGGCCCAGGACCCGAAGTTCTGGGCCGCCGCGCGCAACAGCGCGCTGTACATGGTGGGCGTCGTCCCGCCGCTGGTGCTGTTGCCGCTGCTGATCGCGATGCTCGCGCAGAAGATCGTGCCGGGCATCGGGATCTTCCGGACGGCGTTCTTCACGCCGGTGATCGCGTCCACGGTCGTGGTCGGGCTCATCTGGACGTGGCTGCTCGACAGCCGCGGTCTGGTGAACAACGTGGTGGAGGCGTTGGGCGGCAGCAGGATCGGGTTCCTCACCGACTCGACGCTGTTGCTGATCAGCTCGATGGTGGTGACGATCTGGCGCGGCCTGGGCTACTACATGGTGATCTACCTGGCGGCGCTCGCGAACGTGCCGAAGGACCTGCACGAGGCCGCGATGGTCGACGGCGCGGGGCCGGTCAGGAGGTTCTGGTCGGTCACCGTGCCGAGCATCAGGCCGACGATGGTGCTCGTCGCGGCACTGAGCGCGGTCAACGGGTTCCGCGTGTTCTCCGAGATCTACCTGCTGTCGGGCGGGTCCGGCGGGCCGGGCGGGGCGAGCACCACGCTGGTGATGCTCATCCAGCTCACCGGCCGCGGCCTGACCGGTGAGGTCGGGTACGCGTCGGCGCTGAGCATCGTGCTGTTCGTGATCCTGCTGGGGTTGCTGCTGGTCACCCTCAAGCTCAACCGCAGGGAGGACCGGCTTTGACTTCTCGCCAACCCAAAGGGCTGGGATCCACACCTACCTTCCGGCAGGCAGCGCTTCCGCGCTGTGCCTCACGGCACGGGGTTCCTGTTTCACCGCCGACCGCAGCAGGGAGTGCCCTGCTGTCTGACGTCCACTCCGCAGGCATCACCCGAGTCGCCTCGGGCTACGGCTCGACCAGCCGCAAGGATGTTCTTCGCCGCGTTGATGTCCCGATCGTGCCGGGTGCGGCATCCCGGACACGTCCAGTGCCGGGTCGACAGAGCAAGTTCGGACAGCCGATAGCCACAGCCCGAACACGTCTTGCTAGACGGGTGCCAGCGGTCGATCACAACCAACTTACGCCCAACTCGAGCGCACTTGTAATCGAGCTGGCGCCTGAACTCATACCAGCCCGCGTCCGAAATGGAGCGGGAGAGGCGGCGGTTGCGAACCAGCCGCTTGACCGACAAGTCCTCGATCGCTATGAGATCGGCGGAGCGCACCAGCCTCGTGGTGGCGCGATGCAGGAAGTCCTGCCTGGCGTTTCGAACCTTGCGATGGGCACGGGCAACCTTCGCTCTCGCCTTGTCGCGATTCCGGCTACCCCGCTGACAACGGGCCAATCGACGTTGATAGCGGGCGAGGTTGCGAGCCTTGCGTGCGAGATGACGGGGGTTGGCGATTCGATCACCGTCACTGGTCACCGCGAGGTCGATCAAACCGAGGTCGACGCCAATGGCGTGGCCGGTCGGCGCTGCCGCGGGAGCCTCGTCAATGTCTACAGCGAACGTGACGTACCAGCGGCCGTCAGACTCGCGCGAGACCACGACCATCGTTGGGTCCAATTCAGCGACGTCTGCCTCGAACGACCACACGAATCGGAGTGGCGCTGCGGTCTTGGCGAGTGCGAGCAAGCCCTCGCGCATCCGGAACGCCGATCGTGTGTAGTGAGCACTCTGGCGACCGGCACGAGACTTGAACCTCGGGTAGCGGGCATGTCGGGCAAAGAAGTTCTGGAAGGCAGTGTGCTGATGGCGCAGCGTCTGCTGCAGCGGTACCGAGGAGACCTCCGAGAGAAACTCGAGTCCCGCCGTCCTTTTCCATTCAGTCAGCGCGGCGTCGGTCTCACGATACGAAGTGCGAGTGCCGCCGGCCTTGTAGCGGTTGCTGCGTACGTTCAGAGTCTTGTTCCAGACGAGCCGCACACACCCGAACGTGCGCTTCAACATCGCAGCTTGTTCGAAGGTCGGGTAAGCCCGACACCTGTACGCCGTTCGCACGCTCCACAATGTACAGCCCCAGAGGGGGCGATCACGGTGCCGGATCACGGGAGGACATCGTGAGACTCGCACTGCGCTACCTCGGGCTCCTCACGATCCTCGCGATCAGCATCGGGCCGTTCCTGTGGCAGTTCGCCACGAGCATCAAGGGACCGGACGAGGACGTCTTCGTCCCCGACTTCATCCCGGACGACCCGACGTTCGCCAACTACGCCGCGGTCGCCGACGTGGTGCCCGTCTGGACGTTCGCGCTCAACTCGCTCGGCGTCGCGAGCGTCAACGTCATCACGAACTGCCTCGGCGCCGCCATGGCCGGCTACGCCCTGGCACGGCTGAAGTTCCGTGGGCGCAGGTTCGCCGCGGTGATCTTCGCGAGCAGCATCCTGGTGCCGTTCGAAGCGATCATGATCTCGCTGTTCCTGGTGATGCGCGGGTTCGGGCTCACCAACACCCTCACCGGCGTCGTGCTGCCCGGCGCGATCGCCGCGCTCAACGTCCTGTTGCTGCGCAACGCCTTCCTCGCACTGCCCGCCGAGGTCGAGGAGGCCGCGATCATCGACGGCGCCAACGCGTGGCAGCGCTTCACCCGGCTCGCGCTGCCGTCGGTGAAGGGCACGCTGGTCGTGGTGGCGCTGTTCTCGTTCATGTTCAGCTGGGACGACTTCCTGTGGCCGCTCATCGTGCTGAGCGACCAGGAGAAGTACACGCTCACCATCGGCCTGGCGTACCTCCAGGGCACGTTCGTGCAGAACCAGCGGCTGGTGGCGGCGGGCACGATCATCGCCGTCGTCCCGCTGATCCTGCTGTTCCTGTTGCTGCAGAAGCACTTCTTCCGCGGAGTGGGAGAAGGCGCGATCAAGGGATGATCCCCAGAAGGAGTTCGGCGTTGCGTTTCGGCGTGAACTACACCCCTTCCCACGGCTGGTTCCACCACTGGCTCGACTTCTCGCTCGACGACGTCAAAGCCGACTTCGAGTCCATCGCGGGCCTCGGCCTCGACCACGTGCGGATCTTCCCGCTGTGGCCGGTGTTCCAGCCCAACAGGGGCCTGGTCCGCCCCAAGGCCGTCGAGCAGCTCGCCCAGATGCTCGACGCGGCCCACGAGACAGGCCTGGACGTGCAGGTCGACGTGCTGCAGGGCCACCTGTCGAGCTTCGACTTCTACCCGTCGTGGGTGCAGACCTGGCACCGCCGCAACATCTTCACCGACCCCGACGTCATCGACGGGCAGAGGTTCTACGTCCGCACGCTCGCCGAGGCGCTGAGGGACAAGCCCGGCTTCCTCGGCTTCACCCTGGGCAACGAGGTCAACCTGCTCACCGAGTCCAACCCCTGCGCGCCCGCGCAGGCCGGCGAGTGGATCGACACGCTGCTCGACGAGTGCGAGAAGGCCGCGCCCGGCCACCCGCACGTCCACTCCGAGTACGACGCCGTCTGGTACGAGAGCGAGCACGCTTTCCTTCCGGAGCACGCCGCCAACAAGGGCGCGATGACGACCGTGCACTCGTGGGTCTTCAACGGCACCGCTCAGCGCTACGGATCGATGTCACCGGAGAGCGTTCACCACGCCGAGTACCTCGTCGAACTGGCGAAGGCGCACGCCGAGGACCCGCAACGGCCCGTGTGGCTGCAGGAGGTCGGCGCCGCCCAGCCCGAGATCACCGCCGAGCAGGCCCCGCAGTTCGCCGAGCAAACGCTTGCGAACGTGCTGACCTGCTCGAACCTGTGGGGCGTCACGTGGTGGTGCTCGCACGACGTCGACCGTGCGTTGGTGGACTTCCCCGAACGCGAGTACGAGTTGGGGTTGTTGACGACGGAACGCGAGGTCAAGCCGCTCGGCGAGGCGATCGCCCGGCTCGTGCGCGAGGCAGCGCACGAGCCGGTCGAGCGCACGCCGATCAAGCTGCACGGCGACCGGCCCTCGTGGGGACCGGGCGGTGCTTTCTTCGAAGAGTGGATGAGCCTCGCGCGCACGGGCGTGCGGGCCTCGATTGCGCGGGGATGAACCAAAGGGGATTGAATACTGTGCACGACGAACGCGCGCTGCTGGAAGAACGACTCAACCGCACGCTGAAGGAACGCATCCGCCCGGCCGTCTACGGCGAGACCGCACCGCTGGAGCTCGCCGTCTGGACCGTGCCGGACGAGCCCGTACCGGTCGCCGAAGCACTGCGAGCCACCTACGAACCGGCCAACGTCGGCGACGACTGGGGCGCGCCGTGGAGCACGAGCTGGTTCCGGCTGACCGGCAGCGTCCCGGAGTCGTGGCAGGGCAAGCAGGTCGAGGTCGTGCTGGACCTCGGCTTCACCCACCCCGGCCCCGGCTTCCAGTCCGAAGGCCTCGCGTACACAGCTGACGGCCTGCCCATCAAGGGCATCGAGCCGCGCAACACCTACCTGCCGGTCGACGGTCGTGAGGTCCTCTTCTACCTGGAGGCGGCCGGAAACCCGACGATCCTCGACTTCCACCCGTTCCTGCCGACCCCGCTGGGCGACAAGGAGACGGCGGGCACCGAGCCGTTGTACAAGATCCTCAAGGCCGAGCTCGCGGTGTTCCAGCCGCAGGTGTGGCACCTGATGCTCGACATCGAGGTGCTGCAGTCGCTGATGCGGGAACTGCCGGACCACGACCCGCGCCGGCACAAGGTCCTGCACGCGCTGGACCGGGCGATGGACGCGCTGGACCTCAACGAGGTCGCCGCGACCGCCGATCTGGCCCGCGAGGAACTGGCCGGCGTGCTGGCGTTGCCCGCCAACGCCTCCGCGCACAAGGTCTCCGCGATCGGCCACGCGCACATCGACTCGGCCTGGCTGTGGCCGCTGCGGGAGACCGTCCGCAAGTGCGCGCGCACGTTCTCGAACGTCACCAAGCTGATGGACGAGTACCCGGACTTCTACTTCGCGTGCTCGCAGGCCCAGCAGTACGCGTGGATGAAGGAGCACCACCCGCACGTCTGGGACCGCGTCCGCGAGAAGGTCCGCGCCGGGCAGTTCGTGCCGGTCGGCGGCATGTGGGTCGAGTCGGACACGAACATGCCCGGCGGCGAGGCGATGGCCCGTCAGCTGGTGCACGGCAAGCGCTTCTTCCTCGACAACTTCGGCGTCGAGACCGAGGAGGTCTGGCTGCCCGACTCGTTCGGCTACAGCGCCGCACTCCCCCAGCTGATCAAGCTGTCGGGCTCGCGCTGGTTCCTCACCCAGAAGCTGTCGTGGAACCAGATCAACAGGTTCCCGCACCACACGTTCTGGTGGGAGGGCATCGACGGCACGCGGATCTTCACGCACTTCCCGCCCGTCGACACCTACAACTCGTCCTTGAGCGGCGAGGAACTGGCGCGTGCTTCGAGGCAGTTCGCCGAGCACGCCAAGGCCTCGCGGTCGCTGGTCCCGTTCGGCTACGGCGACGGCGGTGGCGGCCCGACCCGCGAGATGATGGAGACCGCGCACCGCGTCGCGGACCTCGAAGGCTCCCCCACCGTTCGCGTGGAGCCTCCGCGCGAGTTCTTCCAGGCCGCGCAGGACGAGTACCCGGACGCGCCGGTGTGGGCGGGCGAGCTGTACCTGGAGAAGCACCGCGCCACCTACACCACCCAGGCCAAGACCAAGCAGGGCAACCGCCGCAGCGAGCACCTGCTGCGCGAGGCCGAGCACTGGTCCGTCGCGGCGGCTCTGGCCGGCCACGAGTACCCGTACGACGACCTCGACCGGTTGTGGAAGACCGTGCTGCTGCACCAGTTCCACGACATCCTGCCGGGCAGCTCGATCGCCTGGGTGCACCGCGAGGCCGAGGCCACCTACGCCCGCGTGGCGTCCGAGCTGAAGGCCCTGACGGCCCAGGCGATCGACGCGCTGAAGGGTGACGGGGACGACGAGCTCACGTTCGACGTGCTCGGTGGCGACGCCCCTGAGCCGTTCGTGACACCGGCCGACGGCGTGCTGGACAACGGAAGGCTGCGCGTCACGATCGACGCCGACGGCATCGTGCTCTCGATCCTCGACCTCGAAGAGGACCGCGAAGTCCTGCCGCCGCACGGGTTCGCGGGCATGCCGCAGCTGCACCGGGACAACCCGAACCAGTGGGACGCCTGGGACATCGACCCGTTCTACCGCAACTGGAAGGCCGACCTGGTCCCGTCCGAGCGCGTCGACGCGGAGGACGGCGTGATCGTCCGGGCGAAGTTCGGCGACTCGGTGCTCACCCAGACCATCCGGCTGCGGGAGGGTGCCAAGCAGGTCGACTTCGACACCGAGGTGGACTGGCAGGAACGGGAGAAGCTGCTCAAGATCGCGTTCCCGCTCGACCTGCGTGCCGAGGTCTCCACGGCGGAGACGCAGTTCGGCCACCTGCACCGCCCGGTGCACACCAACACCTCGTGGGAGGCGGCGAAGTTCGAGATCTGCGCCCACCGCTACCTGCACGTCGGCGAACCCGGCTACGGCGTCGCGGTGGTCAACGACTCGACCTACGGCCACGAGGTCACCCGCACCACCCGTGACGACGGCGGAACCACCACGACCGTGCGCCTGTCCCTGCTGCGCGCACCGCGGTTCCCCGATCCCGAGACCGACCAGGGCGAGCACCGCTTCCGCTACGCCCTCGTGGTCGGCGCGGGCATCCCGGAGGCGATCGACGCCGGGTACCGCATCAACCTGCCGCCGCAGGCCGTCCGAGGTTCGCACGCACCAGAACCGTTGGTGCGCACGGACAACCGGGCGGTGAGGGTCGAGGCCGTGAAGCTGGCCGACGACCGGTCGGGCGACGTCGTCGTCCGGCTCTACGAGGCGCACGGCGGCCGTGCCCGCGCCTCGATCAGCACCTCCTTCGCCCACACCCGGATCCAGGAGACCGACCTGCTCGAACGGCCCCTGGCCGACGCGTCGGCAGAGGTGGTGCTGCGCCCCTTCCAAGTGATCACCCTGCGATTCACGAGGTAGCGCATGAAGAAGCTGTTCCTCGCCCTGGTGCTGGTGGCGCTCGCCGCGCCACCGGCCCAGGCGGCCACCCAGAAGCGAACCGTCGTCTACTACCAGACCCAGTACAGCAACGGCGCGACCGGCACGTACGTCTCGCCCAAGCCCCTGGTCGACCGCAACACCGGCGTCACGGACGTCCTCGTCGCCGCGATCCACCTCAACGACAACAAGATCGTCCACCTGAACGACCACCCGCCGTCGCACTCGCGGTACACGCAGATGTGGCAGGACCTCGCCGCGATGCAGGCCCGTGGCGTCAACGTGATCGGCATGGTCGGCGGTGCGGCGCCGGGCTCGTTCCAACGGCTCGACACCCGGTTCTCCGAGTACTACCCGTTGCTGCGCGACACGATCCGCACCTACCGGCTCAACGGCGTCGACCTCGACGTCGAGGAGCGGATGTCGATCGCGGGCATCCGGCGGGTGATCGACCAGCTCAAGACCGACTTCGGCGCGAACTTCATCGTCACGCTCTCCCCGGTGGCGAGTGCGCTGTGGGGCGGCGGCAACCTCTCGGGCTTCAACTACGAGGACCTGTACCGCAGCCACGGCTCGAAGATCGCGTGGTTCAACGGCCAGTTCTACAACGGCTGGGGCAACGCGGGCAGCACCGCGAACTACGACCAGATCATCAACCGGCGGGTGATCCCGGCGAACAAGGTCGTGCTCGGCACCCTCACCAGCACGGCCAACGGCGGGTCGGGCTACGTGAGCATGACGACGCTGAAGAACACCGTCACCAGCCTCAAGACGAAGTACACGAACTTCGGTGGCGTGGCGGGCTGGGAGTACTTCAACTCGCTGCCCGGCGGCACCACCGAGCCGTGGCGGTGGGCCGGCGAGGTCACGGCCTGGCAGAAGTAGGCCGTACGGAGCAACTTGCACCGGGCGGGCAACAAAAAGCCCGCCCGGTGCGATTAAAGGCCGGGGTGACCCCGGCCGTTCCGAGGCGCGGGGTTCTGGGGTTCTAGGGGGAACTTTCGCATGCCTTCTGCGAGATCGCTGGCGGTCGCGGCCGCCGTGCTCATGGGGGTGCTGGTGCCCGGTGTGGCACAGGCGGCGCCACCGTCCAATGACGACTTCGACTCGGCCACGGTCGTCGGCGCGCTGCCGTACTCCGTCGAGCAGAACACGACGGAGTCGACCAAGGCGAGCGACGACCCGTACGGCTGTCGCGGCTACTCGGTCCAGGGTTCAGCCTGGTTCCGCTACACCGCGACCGAGGACGGCCTGCTGCGGCTGAAGACCGAGGGCAGTGACCGCGACCTGAACGTGGCGACGTTCACGGGTGAGCGCGGCGACCTGAAGCAGGTCTGGAACGCGTTCTACGACGGGTGCACGACCGAGCGGGCCACGCCGCTCACGTTCCCGGCGAAGGCGGGCACGACCTACCACTTCATGGTGAGCGGCACGAGCTCAGCGGGCGGCCAGGTGAAGCTCGCGCTGGACCGGATCTCCCACCTGCCCAACGACGATCTCGCGAACGCGGAGCAGGTGACGGCGCTGCCCTTCGGCGCGCCGATCCCGGACCTCACCCGTGCCTCCCGCGAGGCCGGCGAGCCGAGCGCCGCCGGGTGCGCCGGTTCGGGCGCGCCGTCCGTCTGGTACGCCTACACGCCCACGAGGAACCACTCGGTGCTCATGCACGTCGACGGCTGGGGTTCCGGCCCCACGGCGGCTGTCTACGAGGGCACCTCGATCAACGACCTGACGCTCGTCGGCTGCGAGGACTCCCAGCACTACGACGGCAAGTCGGTCGCGGTCACCGCGGGCAAGACCTACTACTTCCAGTGGTCCGGCGGCGGTTACTACAGCTACCCCTCGACCCTGCGGCTCAGCGAGTCGGCGCCGTTCACGACGCAGGTCTACACCGGCTACAGCCACGAGCGGTCTCTCTTCGAGAACATCGGCTTCCAGGTGGACCACCAGGCCGACTACAACGACCCCGTCACCACCGAGTGGGACTTCGGCGACGGTGCCACCGCGGCGCCCAGCACGGAGACCAGCAAGTCGCACCGCTACGCCGCGGACGGCGTCTACACGGTGACCGTGCGGTCGACGGCCGGAGACGGCCGCACGGCGACGGACACGACGACGGTCACGGTGAAGACGCACGACGTCGGCATCTCCAAGTTCACCGTGCCGGCCAGCGCGCGGGCCGGTGAGCAGAAGCAGATCGCCGTCCAGGTGTCGAACACCCGCTACCTGGAGAAGGTGAAGACCACCGTCTACCGGGACAACGGCAACGGCAACGGCTGGCAGGAGGTCGGCACGCTCACGATCGACGTGCCCGCGCACCCGACCCGCAAGGTGAAGTTCCCCTTCGCCTACACCTTCACCCCGCAGGACGCGGTGACCGGCAAGGTCTCGTTCCGCGCGGTCGTCGAGCCGCAGCTCGAGTACCCGGTGCGCGACGCGGTTCCGTCCGACAACGAGGTCATCACGATCGCGACGACCGTCAGGCCGGCGCTGCTGTCCGCCGCCGCCGTCGCGAACTGATCCGGGGGAGATCATGAGACTGTCCAGGAGAATTCTCGCGTCCGCGTTCGCCGCGGCCGTGTTCGCGACGTTCGCGCCCGCCGTGGCGCTGGCCGCTCCGGCCGCCGACGACTTCGACAGCGCGGTCGACGTCTCCGCGCTGCCGTTCCAGTCGACGATCGACACGACCGGCGCCACCAAGGCGGCCGACGACCCGAGCGCCTGCAACCACTGGGGTGAGGGCTCGGTCTGGTTGCGCCACACCGCATCCGCCGACGGCCTCGTCCGGCTGCGGGCGCAGTCGACGCGGTTCGGGCCGTTCTTCGGCGTGTTCACCGGCGAGCGCGGCGCGCTCACGCCGGTGGCGGGTGCCTGCACCTCCAGCAGCCCGTTCGACGACACGTTCCGCGTCCAGGCCGGCGTGACCTACCACGTCCTGCTCGTCGAGTACTACTCGTGGTACGGCGGCCCGGTGAACGTGTCCCTGACCCCCGTCGCCCCCGCACCGAACGACGACCGCGCGTCGGCCGCGCCGGTGGAGATCTCCGAGCGGCACGAGGGAGATCTGCGGCGCGCGTCGGCGGAGCCCGGCGAACCGGCCGCCAGTTGCGACGCCGGTGCGACGCAGTCGGCCTGGTACCGCTACACGCCGACCTCGCCGAAGTTCGTGCAGGTGCTGTCCGACCGGACGGCGGTGAGCGTGTACCGCGCCTCTGATCTGTCCGAAGTGGACTGCGAGCCGTCGGGCAGCAACAACTACCAGCACAACGTGTTCTCGGCGACGCCCGGTGAGTCGTACCTGGTCCGGGTGGCGGACTCGCCG
Organism: Lentzea kristufekii; assembly: GCF_033949925.1. Lineage (NCBI taxonomy): Bacteria > Bacillati > Actinomycetota > Actinomycetes > Pseudonocardiales > Pseudonocardiaceae > Lentzea > Lentzea kristufekii. The sequence continues at coordinate 159,051 of NZ_JAXAVV010000013.1, read as the reverse complement.
GAGTACGCGGCGCCGTTCTTCGTGGAGTTCGTCGAGGCGGAACCACTGGCTCCGTCCGTGGGGACGTACCCCAACAACCCCACGGTGTTCACCGACGTCACGCTGGAGCCGTTCTCGGGTGACCAGCGACCACTGGTCACCGGGACGGTGTCCTTCGGCGACGGCGGCTCGGCGCCGATCGTGCCCGGCCAGCAGATCAAGCACCGGTACGCCGCCGACGGCGAGTACACGGTCACGGTGACCGGCTCGACGAAGGACGGCCGCACCGGCACCGGCTCGGAGGTGCTGAAGGTCGACACGCACGACGTGTCGGTCACCGCGTTCTCCGTTCCGGCGTCGGCACGGGCGGGCCAGACCAAGCCGATCAAGGTGAGCGTCGCCAACACCCGGCACGACGAGAACGTCCGCGTGACGCTCTACAAGGTCAGCACCTCGGGTAGCGGTTACGACCTGGAGATCGGCCACACCACGCAGTGGGTCCCGGCGTCCGCGTCCGGGCGGACCGACTTCCCGTTCGCCTACACCTACTCGGCGGAGGACGCCGCGAAGGGCTCGGTGGAGTTCCGGGTGGAGGCCACCATGCCCGACCGCGGCTGGGGTGCGGACGCCAAGCCCGACGACAACCAGGCGCGCGCGAAGACGACCAGCGTGCGCAAGGCGGCGGGCACCAACGCCGTGATCGACTAGTCGAAGCGGAAGGTGGCTGTCTCGAGGTTGTCGAGCATCCACTGACGCCGCACGAGCGGTGCGCCGGTCTCCCTGCGCAGCAAGGGAAGCCGGCGCACCATCTCTTCGAGCAGCACACGCTTCTCCAGCCGCGCGAGTCCGGCGCCCAGGCAGTGGTGCGGCCCGTGCCCGAAACTCATGATCCGCGTCCTGCGCCGGATGTCGAACGTGTCCGGGTCGGCGTAGCGCGCGGGATCGCGGTTGGCCGCGCTGAGCCATCCGCTCACCCACTGCCCCGCCCTGATCTCCCGGCCGCCGATCGTGACGTCCCGCAGCACCAGCCTGCGCGGGGCCGGGAAGATCGGGTACCAGCGCATGGTCTCCTCGATCGCCCCCGGGATCAGCGACGGGTCCGCGCGCAGCTCCTCCCAGCAGCCGAACTCGGTCAGGAACAGCACGGCGTTCGGGATGGTCGCGGCGGTCGTGTCCACGCCGGCGCCGAGCAGCATCGCGCAGTAGCCGATGAGGTCCCAGTCCGACATCGGCCTGCCGTCGACGAGGTAGCCGGTGGCCTGCACGGCGAGCAGCTCGGCGATCAGCCCGTCACCGGGCTCCGCGCGCTGGCGGTCGAGTTCGGCGGCGAAGAACTCCGCCATCTCGGCCTGCCTCGGCACGGTGCTGGTCGTGACGGAGTCCTGGTACCACTGTTCCAGCCACTCGGTCATCCGGTGCTCGGCGCTGAGGTCGAGGCCGAGCAGGTGGCAGATCACCCTGGTGGGCAGAGGCTTGGCGACGCGCGGGACCACGTCGAAGCCGCCGGGTTCGAGCCGTCGACCAGCTCGGTGGCGATGGCGCGGATCTGGGTTTCGAGCCGGGACATCACCCTGGGGCTGAACGGGTCGGCGACCGCGGCCCGCAGGTCGCGATGACGCTGCCCGTCCGCGGCCCACATGCCGCTCAGCACGGGGTTGGCCAGCGGCCTGGTCTCGTCGGTGAGGCCGTAACCGGACGAGAAGCACTCCTCGTCGGAGAGCACCCGCTGAACGTCGCTGAGGCTGAAGACGTGCCAGGTGTCGAGTGCCTCGTCGAAGTGGACCTCGGTGGTGGGATCGAAGAACTTCCCAGGTCGCGTGGGCAGGTGGGCGGCAGTCATGCCCTCGATCGTGGTCCCTTACCTCGCCGGCCGGGATCCGCTGATCCGGCTACCGGGGCACCGCGTAAGGGGTCTCACGGCGCGACCTTGCGTGATCGTCCGATGTAAGGGGTCACCCCTCAGGCGCAATCTCATCGTCATCAGGAAAGACGAACTGAGGAGTGAGTCGGATGGAATGGACGCCCGAAGCGATCAAGGCGGAGATGGACTACCGGCAGGAAGCCCTGCGGGAGGACGCCCGCCGGGCGCGGGAGTACTACCGCCACGGCGGTAAGCAGCGTTCGTGGTGGCACCGCATGACACATCGCCACGAGCCTGAGGTTCCCGCCGGACAACAGGCTGCATGATGCCGGGGGTAGTCGTAGGGGGTGCGGTTCCTCTCGTCCAGGAACCACACCCCCTACGACTCATGTCCTGACTAGGCCTTGGGCAGCCACGCCTTGACCTTGTCGCCGTTGGCGTCCACCCACTTCTTGGCGGCGTCCTCGGGCTTCATCTTGTCCTCGGCGATGTACTTCGCCACGGTGTTCTGGTCCTCGTTGGTCCACTTGAAGTTCTTGACCAGCTGGGCGGCCGGGCCGTTCGCGTCGGCGAACTTCTTCGACACGATCTTGTCGAGGTCGTAGTCGGGGTAGTCGCAGGCGATCTTCTCGGCGTCGGCGTCACAGCCCGGCGTGTACGCGGGCAGCTTCACCTTCTCCAGCTTGATCTCGTTGAGCAGCCACTGCGGCGAGTAGAAGTAGCCGAGGACCCACTTCTTGTCCTTCTCCGCCTGGCGGAAGGCCTGGATCAGCGCGGTCTCGCTGCCGCCGTAGACGACCTTGTAGTTGAGGTTCAGGTTCTTCACCAGAGCCTCGTCGTTGGTCACGAACGACGGGTCGCCGTCGAGCAGCTGGCCCTTGTCGCCGGACTCCGAGGTCTTGAACTGGTCGGCGTACTTGTTGAGGTTGTTCCAGTCGAGGATGTCGGGGTGCTCCTTGGCGAGCCACGGCGGCACGTACCAGCCGATCTGCCCCTTCACGCCCGTGGACCCCGCGCTGACGGCGGTCTTCTGCTCGTCGATGTACTTCTTGCGCAGGTCGTCGTGGCCCCAGTTCTCCACCACGGCGTCGACCTCACCGGTGCCGAAGCCCTGCCAGGCCACCTCTTCCTTGAGCTCCTTCTTGGTGACCTTGCACTTGAGTTCCTTCTCGGCCACGTACGCGAGCACGGCCGCGTTCGCCTCGTAACCGACCCACGGGTTGATCGCGAGGTTGAACGTGCCGCAGTCGCCGGTCGCACCCGAGGAGGTGTCACCGACCTTGGCGCCACCGCAACCAGCAAGGGCGAGTGCTCCTACGAGCACTGCTCCCAGCACGCTGTGCCTAGCCACTTTCCAGACCTCCTAGTTGGTCCACCGCTTGGCGGCCGCCTGGGTGAGGCGGTCGAGCATCACGCCCAGCACGACGATCGCGACACCGGCCGCGAGCCCCTTGCCGTACAACTGGCCCTGAGAGAACCCGGCCACCACGTCGTAGCCGAGCGCGCCGGCGCCGACGAGACCGCCGACGACGACCATCGAGAGCACGTAGATCAGGCCCTGGTTGGCGGCGAGCGTCAGAGCACCGCGCGCCATGGGCAGCTGCACCTTCACGATCGTCTGCCACGAGCTCGACCCCAGTGCCGTGGACGCCTCGACGGTCGCGGGCGACACCGCGCGGATGCCATCCGCGATGATCTTGATCGCCACCGGCGCCGCGAAGACCACGGCGGCGATGATCGCGGTGAAGCGCGACGCGGAGAACAAGGCCAGGAAGGGCACCAGGTAGACGAAGGCGGGCATGACCTGCGCGGCGTCGAGGACCGGCCGGATGAACCGGTCGGCGCGTCTGCTCCGTCCCATCCAGACACCCACGACGATACCCAGGACCATCACCATGATCGTGGCGACCAGGGTGGACGCCAGCGTGATCATCGAGTCCTGCCAGAGGCCGGTCGCGATCAGCAGGCCGATGCAGATGGCGGAGACGATCGCGGGCCGCACGCCGCCGATCATGAACGACAGCGCGACGATCACCAGTGCCACCAGGAACCACGGCGACTCGGCCAGCAACGCCTGCAGCGGGTTGATCAACGCGAACGTGACGAAGTCCTTGAAGCCGTCCGTGATCACCGGCAGCGAGTCCTGCGCCCACTCCGTCACGGCGGTCGCGCCCTTGCGGATCGAACTGCCGATCTCCACGTCCGTCTGGAACTCGGCGGCCCACAGGTAGGTGTAGGAGAGGTAGACGCAGACGCCGGTGATGCCGAGGCCACCGAACAGCGCCCAGCGCGGAAGACTGCGGCGCTCGCTCGCGGCGGCGGTCGTCACGCGGTCCAGCACGATCGCCAGCACCACGATCGCGAGGCCCGCGTTGAACGCCGTGCCGACGTCGAGGGTCTGCAACGCCTTCACGACGGTCTTGCCGAGGCCCGGCGCGTCGATCAGCGCGGCGATCGTGACCATGGCCAGCGCGGCCATGATCGTCTGGTTCACGCCGAGCACGATGGTCTTGCGGGCGGACGGCAGCAGCACCTTCACCAGCGTCTGCTGCCACGTCGCACCGAGCGACTCGCTCGCCTCGACGGTGTTGCGCGGCACCGAGCGGATGGCGTGCGCGGTGATCCGGATCGCGGGCGGTGCCGCGTAGATCAGCGTCGCGATCGTGGCCGAGGCCGGGCCGATCAGGAAGAACAGCGTCAACGGCGCCAGGTAGACGAACGTCGGCATCGTCTGCATGAAGTCGAGCACCGGCGTCAGTACGCGGTTGGCCCGATCGGACAGTCCCGCCCAGATTCCCAGCGGAATGCCGATGAGCAGCGAGATCACGACCGCGGCGAGGGTCAGCGAGAGCGTGTCCATGCTCTCCTGCCACAGGCCCTGCAGGCCCAAGAACACGAAACCCGCGACGGCGAGCAGCGCGATCCGCCAGCCGGCCACCGCGAGGCTGACGAAGCCGGCGATCGCGACCACGCCGAGCCAGCCGATCACCGGCACGGGCCGGCCGAACGACGGCTGCGCGATCAGGGCCTGGATGAAGGTCACGAACTCGTCGATGACGAGCCGGATCTCGTTGAAGAAGTACAGGAACAGCGGGTTGGAGTTCCTGGACGCGCCGACGGCGTCGTTGACGTCGTTGATCCACCGGTGCAACGGGGTGAGGTCGGCGGCACCGAGCGCGAGCGTCCCGACGTTGCGGAACACCAGCCACAGCACCAGCCAGGCCAGCACGATGCCGGCGAAGATCAGCGACTTCTTGTGCTGGAACACCCGGGGTAGCTGCCGAGGGGCGGCGACGGCGACCATGTCACGCCTCCCCGGCCACGACCCCGAGGATCTCCTCGTCCGCGACCACACCGAGCAGCTCGCCGTTCTGCACGACCTTCACCGGCTTGTCCGCGCTCAGCACGCTGCGGACGGCCTCCCGCACAACGGTTTCCGGCGACAGCTCGGGACCGTCGAGCTCGTCGTCGGGGCGCGGCGGGCGCATGATCCACTTCAGCGTCAGCACGTGCGACTTCGGCACGTCCTTCACGAAGTCGCGCACGTAGTCGTCCGCGGGGGCGCCGACCAGCTCGTCGCCGGTGCCGACCTGCACCACCTGGCCGTCGCGCATGATCAGGATGCGGTCGCCCAGCTTGAGCGCCTCGCTCAGGTCGTGTGTGATGAAGACCATCGTCTTGCCGACCTCGCGGTGCAGCCTGATGACCTCGGACTGCATGTCGCGGCGGATCAGCGGGTCGAGCGCGGAGAACGGCTCGTCGAAGAACAGGACGTCGGGGTCGCCGGCGAGTGCGCGCGCGAGACCGACGCGTTGTTGCATGCCGCCGGAGAGCTGATCCGGATAGGACTTCTCATAACCGGACAGTCCGACGAGGTCGACCACCTCTTGTGTCCGTTCCCCACGTTTCGCGCGCGGTACCCCGCGGATTTCCAGGCCGTAACCGACGTTGTCGGCGACAGTCCGGTGCGGGAGCAGACCGAAGTGCTGGAACACCATGGAGAACTTGTTCCTGCGCAGGTCGCGCAGGCGCTTGGCGTCCGCTTCGAGAATGTTCTCGCCTTCGAACATGATCGTGCCCGCGGTCGGTTCCACCAGCCGCGTCAGACAACGGACCAGTGTGGACTTACCCGAACCGGACAGTCCCATCACCACGAACATCTCGCCGGGAGCGACGTCGAAGTCCACTCCGCGCACGGCCGCGACGGAACCTGTGCGCTCCATCAACTCGTGCCGCGACAACGCTTTGAGCTCGTCCGAGGCCACCAGCTGCGATGCGTTGGGGCCAAACACCTTCCACAGGTCCCTGACCGAAATCACGGGATCCACGCCAAACCACTCCGACCTGTTGCGGACTGCGCACACCGTTTCTCGATGCGCGACAGCATTGACCTTCGCACGGATACGGTCAAGGGCTGATACAAATCAGATCCTTTGTGGACAACCAATCATCCCATGACTTGACTCGGTCAGAACGATCGGGAAAAGCTGAACTGAGCGGTCTCCTGCATCGCTCTTCCCCCCGACGAGGAGCTGTTCGTGCAAGCCCCCAGAATCGCTCTGGCAATGACGTTCGTGTTGACAATTGCCGGTTGTGGCAGTGGATCGACGGCGTCACCGCGCTCCAGTTCGGCAGCACCCACCGAGCCCTGCGACTCCATCACCATCGCGGTCAACCCGTGGGTCGGCTACGAGGCGAATGCGGCCGTGGTCGCGTACCTCGCCGAGAAGCGGCTCGGCTGCAAGGTGACGAAGAAGGAAGTCGACGAGCAGACCGCCTGGCAGGGCCTCGACTCAGGCGAGATCGACGTGATCCTGGAGAACTGGGGTCATGAGGACCTGAAGCAGAAGTACATCGAGGAGAAGCGCTCTGCCGTGCGGGTGGGCCCGTCCGGCAACAAGGGCGTGATCGGCTGGTACGTGCCACCGTGGATGAAGAAGGAGTTCCCGGACATCACGAACTGGCAGAACCTCAACAAGTACGCCGAGAAGTTCAAGACCGTGCAGTCGGACGGCAAGGGCCAGGTGCTCGACGGCGACCCGTCGTTCGTGACCAACGACGAGGCCCTGGTCAAGAACCTGAACCTCAACTACAAGGTCGTCTACGCGGGCAGCGAGGAAACGCTGATCAAGGCGTTCCGCCAGGCCCAGGAGAAGAAGACGCCGCTCATCGGGTACTTCTTCGAGCCGCAGTGGCTGCACCTCGACATCGAGCTGGTCAAGGTCGACCTGCCCCCGTACACGGCGGGCTGTGACGCGGACCCGGCCAAGGTCGCGTGCGACTACCCGCGCTACGAGCTCGACAAGATCGCCTCCAAGAAGTTCATGGACAAGGGCGGCCCCGCGGCCAGGCTCGTGCAGAACTTCCAGTGGAGCAACGACGAGCAGGACACGGTGGCGTCGTTCATCGCGAAGTACAAGATGTCGCCCGACGAGGCGGCGAAGCGGTGGGTCGAGGCCAACCCGGACCGGGTCGAGGACTGGCTGACGAAGGCCAAGCCGTAACCAACGGCCTCAGTTCCGGCCGCGGGACCACCACTTCTCGTCGGGCCCGGAGATGTCCTCGACACTGAGCCTGCGAACGGATCCGGCGCGCTTGAGCCGGGCCACCAGCTGGTCTTCCCGTTGCGCGAGCCGGCGGTAGATCTCCACCGCGGAGGTCTCCTGCCGGCTCCCTCCTTCCTTCTGGGCGCGCCTCTCCACGGTCCGCCAGTTCCCGAGGAACTCGAGAGTGAGGTCGGCGATGGCCTGCCCGGCGTGCGCGGTCAGCGTGTCGGCGGGCGAGGCGAACCGTCCCGCGTGGAACGCCAGGTTCCTGGTGACGTAGAGCCACTCCAGCAGCGCGGCGGCGGTGTCCTCCTGTTCGCGCAGCCAGCCCGCCAGGACCTTCGAGTCGGCAAGCCTGGCGCGCCAGAGCTCCGTGAGGTCCTGCACGAGACCGCCCTCGCTCTCGGCGAGCGCCGTGATGGCCTTCTGGGCGGCGTCGAGCCGTGCGTCCGGGCGGTTGTGGCCGATGAGCACCTCCAGCCAGGCGTCCACCGACTTCAGGTGGTGCTTCACGCCGGTGGTCGGCACGTGCGCGTCGAGCGGTCCGCGCAGGTCCGTGTCGTGGTTGGTGACGATCACGTGCAGGCTGACGAGGTGCTGCCGCAGCATCTGCAGCGCACAGGCCTTGGCCAGCCACGCGATCTTGCCCGGATCGAGCCCGGTCGCCTCCAGCGCACTCCACGCGAGCCCGGCGCTCGCCATCGGCGCGTCGACCTGCCGCGCCAGGTTCGCCACCCGCATCGCGCTGCGCAGCTCCGCCGGCCAGTAGGCGGTGAGCGGATAGGCGTTGCCGACCGTGCGCTGGTGCTCGGTGCCGCGGGTGACCCGTCCGCCCGGCTCGCTGACCTGCCAGACCGGCGCGATGTGCAGTTCGGTGAGCCGCTCCCCCGCCGCGTACTGGTCGAGCACCTCGCTGAGGATCCGGCGGCCCCGCAACGCCGCCGTGTGCACGTCCGCCGCCTCGACCGGCACCCGCACCAGCACCGACGACCCGTTGACGGCCTCCTTCAGGAAGTCGTCCTTCGGCAACCTGTTGCGGTGCAGCGGCTCCTGCCGCGCCTGGGGCAACAGCTCGTCCAGGTGCCTGAGCACGCGCGCACCCCGCACCACGAACGCGACGACGTGCTTCTGCTTGCGGGGCCACAGCACGTCGGCGAGATCACCGCGCTTCTTGAGCCACCGCAGCAGGTCCGTCCTGAGCTGCCTGCCATCCCTGCCGTGCACCGCGACGACCACCGCGACCTCGGCGATCATCCTGGCGCGCAGCGGAAGCTCGATCCCGTTCCACAGTGGATCGATCCACTTCCGCACCGCCGCGCGCAGCTTCTTCGGATCGAGCTTCGCCGCGGCGTCGGCCGCCACCTGAGCATCGAACCTCTGGCCGTCGGCGGCGATGGCCGCGTCGACCTTCACCAGCACCCTGCGGGCCTTCGCGAGCTCCAGTCCACCGCCGTGGGCGTAGGCGGGCTTGGCGGCGTCCATGCACGCGAGCGAGGTGGCGATGATGCGCCGCAACAAGTTCCACCGCGGCTGGTCCTCGGTCGCGTGACTCTCCAACGCGGCCTGAACGCGAGTGACGGCGAGGTACGCGCTGTTGAGCCCCGCAACGTGCTCACCGAGGTGCGCGTCGGGGTCGAGCGCACGCAGCACACCCTGCAGCAACGCCCGCTGCCCGCGATCGAGCCCGGCGTCGTCGAAAGCCTGCCGCAACCGGGCGTCGAGGTACTGGTAGCGCACGTGACGCACCATAGAGGTCATGGACAACCGGAAAGCGGTCTTCGCGGGCATCGACGGCCAGGCACTGGCGGGCCGCCTCGAACTGCCCGAAGGGGACGTCGTGGCCACCGCCGTGTTCGCGCACTGCTTCACCTGCGGCAAGGACTCGGTGGCGGCCAGCCGGATCTCCCGCCGCCTGGCCGAGCGCGGCGTGGCGGTGCTGCGGTTCGACTTCACCGGCCTGGGCCAGTCCGACGGCGACTTCGCCAACACCACGTTCACGTCCAACGTCGACGACCTCGTCTGCGCCGCAGGTCACCTGCGCGACACCATCGGAGCCCCGAGCGTCCTCATCGGACACTCGCTGGGCGGCGCCGCGGTGCTGGCCGCCGCACACCGGGTGCCGGAGGTGAAGGCCGTCGTGACGATCGGCGCGCCGTTCGACACCTCGCACGTCGAGCACCTGCTCGGCTCGTCCAAGGACGAGATCGAGACTCACGGCGTGGCCGAGGTGCAACTGGCCGGCCGCCCGTTCCGGATCAGCAACGGCTTCCTGCTCGACATCAACCAGCAGAACCAGACCGCGTGCATCTCCGGCCTCGACCGTGCGCTGCTCGTCATGCACTCCCCGCAGGACGACACGGTCGGCATCGACAACGCCAGGCTCGTCTTCGACTCGGCGCGCCACCCCAAGTCGTTCATCTCGCTCGACGGCGCCGACCACCTGCTGACCGACCGCGCGGACGCCGCGTACGTGGCGGAGGTGCTCACCGCCTGGGCCGGCCGCTACCTCGTGAAGTAAGCCGAAAGCCCTCGACGAGGTGCTTCGTCGAGGGCTTTCGCCAACCGTCGGGGCGACAGGATTTGAACCTGCGACCCCCCGCTCCCAAAGCGGGTGCGCTACCAAGCTGCGCCACGCCCCGGTTGCATCCAGCTTACCGCCACCCGCTAAGCTATTAATCGCAGCCCCTAACGGGGCGGCAATGCGGGCGTAGCTCAATGGTAGAGCCCTAGTCTTCCAAACTAGCTACGCGGGTTCGATTCCCGTCGCCCGCTCGCGACCGAGGTCGGCCCATGTCTGCGGAGAGCGCAGACCTGAGCCGGCCTCTCGTCTTTTCTCTGGGGGGCGAGCCCCCAGACCCCCACGCCGGGGGCCCGCCCCCGGACCCCCATCAGGGTCCCGTGAGGGCCGTCCCGTGAGCCAGGTCACGCTGATGCGATGCCGATCTGCCGGTGGCGGTGCGTCGGGCGGTCGATCTCGTCCACCACGGCCAGCGCGAAGTCCTCGTAGGTCAGTTCGTCGGCCGGATCGACCGCGCTCACCCGGTACCGGCCCGTGGACGTGCCGCCGAAGTTGCCCGCCGGGCTCATCACCAGCCAGTCGGCGTCCGATGCGGCCAGCACCTCGACGCCCGCCGCGTGCCCCAGGCAGAACGGCTTGTGCTCGGCGGGGAAGTCCGGGCCGTCGATGACGCGCACGCCAGGTGCGGTCTCCAGCAACGTGTAAATGCCGACCACGATGATCCGCCCGGCACCGGACGCCACCAGCGCACGGGCCGCCTCGGTGTAGAACTCCGCCGGGTCGCGGGAAAGGTCCGCCACCGTGCTCACCGCCACGTCGTGGCCCGCAGCTACCTCCGCCGCGGCCTGCACGCCGGGGTCGCGCCCGATCCTGGTCACCTCGTGGCCGCGGGCCTGCGCGACGTCCGCGATCTCACGTCCTGCCTTGCCGGACGCCCCGAAAACAACGATCTTCGCCATGAGCGCGAAGGTAGGGTGCGGACGGCCGGTTTCCGCAACGATATCGGGGGTGAGCAGGTGGAATGCACGCACGACCTGCCGTACCAGATCGGTGACAAGTGGACCGCGCACGTGTTGCGCGGGCTGCAGGGCGGGCGTCGGCGGTTCGGCGAGTTGCGGTCCGAGATGCCCCGGGTGACGCCCAAGGTGCTCGCCGAGACGTTGCGGGCGATGGAGCGCGAGGGCACGGTTTCGCGCGAGGCGTTCGCGGAAAACCCGCCGCGGGTCGAGTACGAGTTGACGGAGCAGGGGCGCAAGGTGCTCGGACTGCTCGACCTGTGTTGTGACTGGGCCCGAGAGAACCTGGTGGAGACGTGAGGCTCGAACAGATCGTGCTCGACAGCAACGACCCGAGCCGGCTCGTGCGGTTCTGGGCGGAACTGCTCGGCGGTGAGCCGGTGGAGCGCGAGCACGGGTGGGCGCACGTCGAGCCGCCCGGTGGCGTGCGGATGTCGTTCCAGCCGGTGCCGGAGCGCAAGGTCGTGAAGAACCGGTTCCACCTCGACTTCGAGGTCGAGGACATCGAGGCGGCGGTCGTGAAGGCGGTGAGCCTCGGGGCCACCCGCGAAGGTGTCGTGCACACCGACGAGAAGGGCAGCTTCCAGGTCATGCGCGACCCGGAGGGCAACGAGTTCTGCTTCGTCCGCTGAGCCCGCCGGGACCAATACGATGCCGTCGTGACCGACTGCCTGTTCTGCCGCATCGTCGCGGGCGAGATCCCGGCGACCGTCGTGACGGAGACCGACACGACGCTCGCGTTCCGCGACATCGACCCCAAGGCGCCCACGCACGTCCTGGTGATCCCCAAGGAACACCACACGGCGATCGGCGACGTCGACCCGGTGCTCGCGGGGCAGATCCTCGCCACCGCGCACCAGGTCGCGAAGGCCGAGGGGGTCGACGAGTCCGGCTACCGCCTCGTCTTCAACACCGGCGGGGACGGCGGCCAGACCGTCTTCCACGTGCACTGCCACGTCCTCGGCGGACGCGGCCTCACGTGGCCTCCGGGATAGCCATCTCGCGCACGAACCTCGCGTCGACCGGGTCACCGTGGCCCGGCACGACGATCCGCGGTCCGAGTTCCAGCACCAGGTCGAGGACGTGGCGCCAGTTCGACGGCGTCGCGTCCGGGCCCGCCTGAGCGGGAGCGCCCTGCTCCACCAGGTCGCCCGCGAACACGACGCCGGCGTCCGGCACGTGCACGACCACGTCGTGCGAGGTGTGCGCGGGGCCGAAGTGGTGCAGGTCGACGCGGCGGCCGCCGACGTCCAGCGTGACGCTGTCGCGGAACGTGTGCGTCGGCGCGACGAGCGTGCCCTCGAACGGTTCGTCGTAGTGCTTGGCGCGGTCTTCGAGCAGCGACTCGTCCACCACGCAGCCCTCGTGCGCCCACACCTCGCACGGCAGGAACGCCGCGGTGGCCAGCACGTGGTCGAAGTGGTTGTGCGTCAACACGATCCGCGACGGCCTGATCTCGCGCGCCAGGGCGAAGTCCATGCCGGAGTCGACGAGCAGGGAGTCGCCCGACCCGGTGACGAGACCGAGTGTGAGGTCGAGTTCGGTGTGCCTGCGGATGAAGATCCCGTCCGCGATCTCGATCACCGCAGCACCCCGTCGACCAGCACGGGAGCGGCGGTGCTGACGTTGATCCGCACCGCGAGGTCGACGTCGGCGGAGTGCCCGTTCTCGACCAGTTCCCGTCCCGACCCGCAGCCCCTCACCGCGGCCGGGACGTCGGTGGTCCGGAACGCGGTCGCCGCGAGCCTGGCCTCCGGCGAGGCCTTCCCCGTCAGCGCGGCCAGCACCGCCCCGGCGCCCAGGTAGTCCTCGACGCACGGCCGCAACGGCCCGAACTCACGCGGCCCCGAGTTGAGGATGTCGAGCCCCCACCGTTCGCCGCCGGGGACCACCCCGATGGTCTTTCCCAGCTCCTGTGCCCGCCTGGCCACCGCCGTGGCGTTGCGCAGACAGGCCGCGAGCACGTGGGCGCCGGTCTCGGCGGCGAGGAAGCACAGGTTCGAGCCGTTCGGCGACGGCAGCTCGACCAGTCCGGTCTCCTCGACGAGTGACGCTGGTCGCAGCGTCCTTCCCGACTCGGGCTTCCACCGCGACGGGCGCACCTGGCCGCCGTTGCCCACCACCAGGTCGACCGACGTCGTGAACGACAGCACGTCGACGATGACCAGCACGTCACAGTCCCGCAGGGCGCCGACGCCCTCGGGCCCCCATTCCAGCCTCAGCTGGTACCCCTCCTGGCTGAACACACCCACCAGCGTGTCAGACTCCTTGACGTGCGCGTTTATCTGGCAGCAGACCACGCTGGCTTCGAGCTGAAGTCCCACCTGTCCAAGGCTCTCACCGAGCAGGGCTACGAGATCGTCGACGTCGGCGCCCACGAGTACGACGCGTTGGACGACTACGTGTCGTTCTGCGTCGACGCGGCCGAGAAGGTCGTCGCAGACCCCGGCAGCCTCGGCGTCGTGATCGGTGGCTCGGGCAACGGCGAGCAGATCGCCGCGAACAAGGTGAAGGGCGCCCGCGCCGCGCTGGCGTGGAACGTCGACACCGCGCAGCTCGCCCGCCAGCACAACGACGCCCTGCTGGTCGGCATCGGCGCCCGCCAGCACACCGCCGAGGAGGCGACCGAGATCGTGTCGGCGTTCCTCAAGACGCCGTTCTCGGGCGAACCGCGCCACCAGCGCCGGATCGACCAGGTCAGCGCCTACGAAGACCGTGCCTGAGGGCCACACGCTGCACCGCCTCGCGCGGCTGCACCAGCGCCGGTACGCGGGCAGGCCCGTGTCCGTCACCAGTCCGCAAGGGCGCTTCTCGGCGTCCCTTGTGGACGGACGCACGCTCGTTCGCGCCGAGGCTCACGGAAAGCACCTGTTCCACGTCTACGGCCCGGACGCGATCGTGCACGTCCACCTCGGCCTCTACGGGACGTTCACCGAGTCGCCGCTGCCGGTCCTGCTACCCGTCGGCCAGGTCCGCATGCGGATGGCCGGCGAGACCCACTGGACGGACCTGCGCGGCCCGACCGCGTGCGAGGTGCTGAACAAGGCCGAGGTCAAGGCGATCCGGGACCGGCTCGGGCCCGACCCGTTGCGCCGCGACGCCGACCCGGACCGCGCCTACGAGCGGATCATCCGGTCGAAGCAGTCGCTGGCCGTGCTGCTGATGGACCAGAGCGTCCTCGCGGGCGTCGGCAACGTCTACCGCGCCGAGGTGCTGTTCCGGCACAACGTGAACCCGTTGCTGGTCGGCAACAAGGTCAGCCGCGAGCTGTGGGACGCCATCTGGGCGGACCTCGTCGTGCTGATGAAGGACGGCGTCAAGGTCGGCCAGATCAACACCGTCCGCGCCGAGCACATGCCCCGTGCCATGGGCCGCGCGCCACGCGTGGATCGGCACGGCGGTGAGGTGTACGTCTACCGCCGTGCCGGGGAGCCGTGCCTGGTCTGCGGCACCGAGGTCCTGACCACCGAACTGGCGGCTCGCAACCTCTTCTGGTGCCCTGCCTGTCAGCCCTAGAAGGTCTGTCAGCCCTAGAAGTCGAACCCGCCGCCCATGTCGCCGAAGTCGACGCCGCCGGTGTCGCCCATGTCGGCGGCACCGCCCACGTCGCCCATTCCGACGTCACCCATGCCCGCGTCGCCCATGCCGTAGTCACCGACTCCGTGCATGCCGGAGAACATGGCGTCCATCAGCAGGAACGTGCCGACGCCCCACGCACCGGCCACGAGCGCGGGCTTCCACCACGGCTCGGAGTACCAGCCACGCGGCACCGGACGGCCGGCGACCATGCCACCGGGGTAGTAGTAGGGCGTACCCGAACCGGAGTGCGGCGACGCGGCGTACTGGTGGCCCTCGACGGCCACCTGACGGTCCTCGCTGACGGCACCCGCCTGTTTCTGGGCCGCGCTCTCGGGCAGTGCGGGGCCGGGGTCCATGCCCATGGCCTCACGCGCCGCGCGCACGTAGTGCAGGCCCTCCATCGCGGTCTCGGTGACCAGCCTGGCCTGCGGGATCGTGCGGGCCTGCTCCATCTGGGAACCGGCGGCGGTGAACCGCTCGGACGCGTCCGCCATCGCCTGCGTCGAGGCGGCGTTGCTGCCGGTGAGGCTCATCACCTGCCCGCCCAGCCGCTCGACCCAGCGGCGGGCTTCCGCCTTGGCGTCGTCGAGCTCCCGCGCCTTGCGCGCGTTGCTCTGGCTGACCAGGTAGAACACGCCTGCGACCAGCAGTACCAGCACTACGACCCACACGATGGTGCCCACGGCATTACCTCCCACACCAGGTAAACCGTCAACGAGCAATCACCGCCGTGAGTTCCGTCAGAACACCTCGGGGCAGTGCGGCTCCGTCACACCGAGGAACGCCATCGTCAGCGCGTCCACGTGTCCGGGCGTGTGCTCGACCACGCGGTGTGCCCGCCTGAGCACGGAAAGCCGGACGCCGCCGAGGAAGGCGCTGCCGAGTGCGGCAACGTCCAGCGACACGTCGGCCGGGTCCTCGGTGCGCGTCACCGTCGCTTCGCCGCCCTTGACCGTGAAGCGCCAACGGCCGGAGTTCCACGGGCAGAACGAGTCCTCGACTTCCAGAACACTGTCCACATCGGACGAATAAGCGCGCAGCGGCAGCGCCCGGTCGACGTCGACGAGGCGCACCCACAACGCGTCTCCGGCCTCGCGCCGCACCTTCCGCGGGTTGTCGACCATGTGCGTGATCGGGTCGTCCCAGGCGGTGTAGAAGGAGATCTCCCCGGCGAGGTCCATGTCCAGCAGGAACCGGTAGAGGTCGGCATAGGCCTGTTCGGTCGTGCAGACCAGCTCGCGCACGTGCAGTTCGCTGGCCGGTCCGCCCGAATCGCCGTTGGCCTTGACCCGGAACACCACATAGCCCTCGGGATGCAGGCAGTAGCGGTACGAGGTGAGCCCGTCGCGGTCGACCTCGCGGTCCGCGAGCTGCACGTCCCAGGTGTGCTCGACGCGGCTCAGCCAGCCGACCCGTGTGGTTCGCACCTGCTCGTAGAACTCACGCATGACTGGCAGCGCTTCTTCTCGCGACACCTGACGGATCCGTGCGTCGCTGACGTGCACACCAGGGTGAAACGCCATACGCGTGGGCATCCTGAGCATGGCAATGCTCGTCGCGTACTCGCCGTAGCCGTACCTGCGGTAGATGGAGCCTTCCGACGCCCACAGCATCGCGAGCGCCTCACCACTCTCGTGCATGCCGTGCAGCTGGGCCTTCATCAGCATCGACGCAACACCCCGCCGTCGATGGCCCGGCTTCACCGACACCACGGTCACCGCACCCGCCTGCGCCTGACGACCACCCGGAACGGTGATCTCACGGGTGAGGATTCCGCTGGTGCCGATCAGCTCGTCGCCGTCGAACACCGCGTGCGCCCGGTCCCGTTCGAGGACCTTGAGCCACTTGCTGTCCTCCCCCAGATGATCGCCGAGGAACGCCGAGGCCATCACCCGCTGGAAGTCGGGGAGGTCGGATTCGTCGATGGTCCGGATGCTCAACGCCGAGTCAGCCATGCCAGCAGTGATACGCGCGTGCGGCCCGGCTCGCAGCTCAATTACCGCTGGACCGACTTGACCTCGCAGAACTCGTCCAGCCCGAACCTGCCGAACTCGCGCCCGTTGCCCGACTGCCGGTAACCGCCGAACGGCGCGCTCGTGTTGAACGCGGCGGTGTTGATGTCGACCTGCCCGGTGCGCAACCGCCTGGCGATCCTGAGGGCGCGCTCGGTGTCCGCGGAGAACACGGCACCCGCCAGCCCGTAGATGGTGGAGTTCGCGATCCGCACCGCGTCGTCCTCGTCGGCGTACGGCATGACCGACAGCACCGGCCCGAAGATCTCCTCCTGCGCGATCGTCATCTCCGGCGTCACACCACCGAACACCGTCGGCGCGACGTAGAACCCCTGCGGCAGCGGCGCTTCGGGCCCACCGGCGGCCAGCGTCGCACCTTCCTCGACACCCTTGCGGATGTACCCGACGACCCGGTCGCGCTGCGCCTTCGACACAGCCGGCCCGATCCGCGTGGACGGGTCGGCCGGATCCGCGGGCGTGTACTTCTTCGCGGCCTGCGCGGCCAGCTCGACGGCCTCGTCATGACGCTCTGCGGGCACCAGCAACCGAGTCCACGCGCTGCAGGCCTGACCGTTGTTCATGAACGAGTTCGCGACCGCGATCTTCACCGCCCGCCCGAAGTCGGCGTCGTCGAGCACGACGCACGCGGACTTGCCGCCCAGCTCGAGCGCGACCCGCTTCACCGTCTCCGCGGCAACCACGGACACCCGCCGCCCGGCCTTCGTGGAACCGGTGAACGACACCATGTCCACGTCCGGATGCGCGGCCAGCGCCTCACCGACCACCGCCCCGGTCCCGTGCACCAGCTGGAACACCCCCGCCGGAGTGGCCGCCGCGACGATCTCGGCGAGCAGGTCGGCGGTGCGCGGCGCGAGCTCACTCGGCTTGAGCACCACGGTGTTGCCCGCCGCGAGAGCCGGCACGACCTTCGCGACCATCTGCTGCAGCGGGAAATTCCACGGCGTGATGGCCGCGACCACCCCGACCGGCTCGCGGAAGACCAGCGAGTTGCCGATCTCCTCGGGCTCGAAGTACCCGCCCTCCAGCACGTCCGCGACACCCTCCGCGATGGCGACGGGGTTGGCGACCTGCACCTTCTGGCTGAAGGTGAGCGGCGTGCCCATCTCCCGGGTCATGGCCGCCGCGAGCTCACCGGCCCGCTCCTTCAGCCCGTCGATGATCGCCCGGACCGCCTTCGCCCGTTCGTCCACCGAGGTCTCCGCCCAGGCCGGGAAGGCTTTGACCGCTGCGGCCACCGCCGCGTCGACGTCGGCCGGCGTGCCCTCGGCGAGCGTGCCGATGACTTCCTCGGTGGCGGGGTTGACGACCTCGATCACGAGAGCCCTCCAGGCGGATGTGACACCACTGCGCTGACAACGCCTCAGCCTGTCACATCTTGGCGGCGGGGGTCACGTCGGGAGCGGCGGAGGGCGTGGGAGGGAGGGAGGGAGGGAGGGAGGGGTTGGCAGGGCGGGCGGGCAAGCTGCGGGCGGGGCGGGTTGGCAGGGCGGGCGGGCAAGCTGCGGGCGGGGCGAGCAAGCTGCGGGCGGGGCGGGCAAGGTGCGGGTGGTGGGTGCAGGCGGACGCGGAACGGGCCCACTGCACGCCGCTGGCCCCAGATGCGCGGCAGGCGGACGGCCCACCGCGACGAAGACGGATGATCTCGACAGCAGCGGATTCGCCAACTGACAGCCGCGCACCCCGCCAACCCGGCAGCCCGCCAGCGACCTGCCAACCCGGCCCCCTGGCAGCCCAGCCCCCTGGCAGCAGCGCACCCGGCCACCTCAGCAGCCGCGGAGTCGCCAACCACAAGCCGCAACGGCCCGAACCCGTTCGGCGCTCATCGGCCCGAAGCAGCCATCGCACCTCCCAGCCGCCGCTCCCGCAGCACCCGCAGGTGCACCGCCGCCCAGGTCCGATAAGGCCGCCAAGCCTCGGACACCTCCGCCAACGGCCGCCCGTACCGCTCAGCCACCTCGTCGGTGAGCCGAGACTCGTTGTGCGGCACGGCGTCCGGAGCGTTCGCCCCGCGCAGCACCACCAGCTCGGCCGCGAACGGCCCCAGCCCCTTGACCTGCTGCACGGCGAGCACGGCGGCCGCGGGTTTCATCGAGCGCAGCGTCACCGCGTCCAGCAGCCCGTCCAGCGCCGCCGACGCCACCGCCCGCAGGTACTCGGCCTTGCGGCCGGGCAGGTCGAGGTCGAGCGCCAGCAACTCCGCGGGTGCGGGGAACACGCCGTCCCGCAGCAGCGAAGCCTTCAACGTGGCCGCCTGCGACATGCGGACCCGCTGCGCCAGCACCGACCAGGCCGCCGCCTCGTACGGCGAGTAGAAGCCGCACGGCCGCAAGCCGGGTACGGACGCCTGTGCCGACGCGATCACCGGATCGCGCAGCGCGATGTCGGGCCAGGCCCGGCCGTCGACGTCCAGTGACAGGAAGCGGCACGCCTGCACCGCCGCCAGGTCGAGATCGCCGTCGCCGGACAGGGACAGAACGGCAGTGGCGCCGCGCTGGGTCACGGAGACCTCAGCACGGCGCCACTCACCTTCGACCAGGAACGTCGCCTGCAGCGCCTCTCCCTCGCGCTCAGGCAACGCCGACGGCGTGAAGCCCTCCCAGAAAGCCCTGGAGGTCGCCCACGACCAGGGCCCCTGAACTGCGACTTCGACGCGGTGATCTGCCATGTCAGGAGACGCTGGCGAGCACCCCTGACAGAAAATCCGGCCGAGGAGGCCGGTCGGCCTCAGCTGAAGTCGAGGTCACCCGAACGGGTTCGCTTGAGCTCGAAGAAGTACGGGAAGCCGGCGAGCATCCGGGCACCGTCGAAGATCGTGCCCGCCTCCTCGCCCCGCGGGATCTTCGTCAGCACCGGGCCGAAGAACGCGACACCGTCGATGTGGATGGTCGGCGTGCCGACGTCCATGCCGACCGGGTCCATGCCGCGGTGGTGCGAGGTCCGCAGCGCCTCGTCGTACTCGGTCGAGTGCGCTGCCTCGGCGAGCTCGGCCGGCAGTTCGGCGTCGGCCAGCGCGAGCTTGATGATCTCGTCGAAGTCCTGGTTGCCCTCGTTGTGGATGCGCGTGCCCATCGCGGTGTACAGCTTCGGCAGCACCTCGTTGCCGAACTTCTGCTCCGCGGCGATGGCCACGCGAACCGGGCCCCAGCCCTTGGCCATGAGCTCCCGGTACTGCTCGGGCAGGTCGCGGCCCTCGTTCAGCACGGCGAGGCTCATCACGTGGAAGCTCAGGTCGATGTCGCGGACCTTCTCCACCTCGAGGATCCACCGGGAGGAGATCCAGGCGAACGGGCAAAGAGGGTCGAAGTAGAAGTCGACCTTCGCCTTGTCGGTCATGCGTGCCCCTTTAGTGACGGTCGGTGGCGTTATCGCCCCATCAGCCCAACCAGATCACCCCGTCATCTCTTCCCGAGCGCCGGTTCCGTGATTGGATGCGGGAGTCATAACCATTCCCGACGACGTCAGCGCGTAACCACACGCGCGGCAGACGAGGTGACCAGTGGCCGCGCCCAACCTCACCCGCGACCAGGCTCAGGACCGTGCTGAGCTGCTGGAAGTGGAGTCCTACCGGATCGAGCTGGACCTGACCGACGGCGGCGGAAAGCCGGGTTCGGACACGTTCCGCTCCACCACCACCGTGGTGTTCCGCAGCCGGACTCCGGGTGCTTCCTCGTGGATCGACATCGTGGCGGCGACCGTGCACCGCGCTGTGCTCAACGGCAGCGAGCTCGACGTCTCCGGCTACCGCGAGGAGGACGGCATCAAGCTGCCGGACCTCGCGGAGTCCAACGAGCTCACCATCGAGGCCGACTGCCGGTACATGAACACCGGCGAGGGCCTGCACCGGTTCGTCGACCCGGTCGACGGTGGCGTGTACCTGTACTCGCAGTTCGAGACCGCGGACGCCAAGCGCATGTTCGCGTGCTTCGACCAGCCCGACCTCAAGGCCGTCTACTCCATGAAGGTGACGGCGCCGCACGACTGGAAGGTCATCTCGAACGGCGAGATCATCGCCACCGAGGCCGGCGAGGGCGGCGCGGACGTGCACACGTTCGCCACCACCAAGCCGATGTCGACCTACATCGTGGCCCTGGTCGCCGGTCCTTACGCGGAGTGGCGCGACGAGTTCGTCGAGGGCGACTTCACGATCCCGCTCGGCATCTACTGCCGCGCCTCGCTCGCTCCCCACATGGACCACGAGCGGCTGTTCACCGAGACCAAGCAGGGCTTCGGGTTCTTCCACAAGGCCTTCGGGGTGCAGTACCCGTTCGGCAAGTACGACCAGTGCTTCGTGCCGGAGTTCAACGCCGGTGCGATGGAGAACGCGGGCTGCGTCACGTTCCTCGAGGACTACGTCTTCCGCAGCCGCGTCACCCGCTACCTCTACGAGCGCCGCGCCGAGACCGTGCTGCACGAGATGGCGCACATGTGGTTCGGCGATCTGGTGACCATGCGCTGGTGGGACGACCTGTGGCTGAACGAGTCGTTCGCCACCTGGGCGTCCGTGCTCGCGCAGGCCGAGGCCACCGAGTACCGCCAGGCCTGGACGACGTTCGCGAAGATCGAGAAGTCGTGGGCGTACCGGCAAGACCAGCTGCCCTCGACGCACCCGGTCGCCGCCGACATCTCCGACGTGCAGGCGGTCGAGGTCAACTTCGACGGCATCACCTACGCCAAGGGCGCCTCGGTGCTCAAGCAGCTCGTCGCGTACGTCGGGCTGGAGAACTTCCTGGCGGGCCTGCGGGTCTACTTCGGCAAGCACGCCTGGGGCAACGCCACGCTGGCCGACCTGCTGGGCGCGCTGGAGGAGGCGTCGGGCCGCGACCTGTCGTGGTGGAGCGCGCAGTGGCTGGAGACGACGGGCCTGAACCTGTTGCGCCCCAAGTTCACCGTCGACGCGTCCGGCAAGTTCACCGAGTTCGCCGTGCTGCAGGGCGGTGCGCGTCCGGGTGCCGGCGAACTGCGCACGCACCGCATCGCGATCGGCGTCTACGACGACGACGGCACGGGCAAGCTCGTCCGCACGCACCGCCACGAGCTGGACGTGACGGGCGACCGCACCGAGGTCCCCGAGCTGGTCGGCGTGCACCGCGGCAAGATCGTGCTGGTCAACGACGACGACCTCACGTACTGCACGATGCGCCTCGACCCGGACTCGCTGGCCGGGCTGATCGACCACATCTCCGACATCGCCGAGCCGCTGCCGCGCACGCTGTGCTGGTCGGCCGCCTGGGAGATGACGCGCGAGGCCGAGCTGAAGGCCCGCGACTTCGTGAACCTGGTGCTCGGCGGTCTGGGCTCCGAGTCCGAGGTCGGTGTGGTGCAACGGCTTCTGCTGCAGGCGCAGACCTCGCTGTCGTCCTACGCGGACGACTCGTGGCGTGCCGAGGGCTGGCGCCGGTTCGTGGCGAAGGCGCTGGAACTGGCGCAGGCGGCCGAGCCGGGCTCCGACCACCAGCTGGCGTTCGTGAACGCGCTGACCTCGTCGGTGCTCGACGACTCCACTGTGGACGTCCTGCGCGGCTGGTACGACGGAACCGCGGTGCTGGAAGGCCTGGACGTCGACACGGACCTGCGCTGGCGGCTGCTGCAGGCGCTGGTCGCGCACGGCAAGGCCGACCTGGCGGAGATCAACGCCGAGGAGGAGCGCGACCCGACCTCCACCGGTCACCGCCGCGCCCAGTCCGCCCGTGCGCTGCGCCCGACGATCGAGGCCAAGGACGAGGCCTGGGACCGGGCGGTCAACGACGACGACCTGCCCAACGCGGTCAGCGAGGCGATCATCGCGGGCATCTCGCACCCCGGCCAGAAGGAGCTGCTCGCGCCGTACGTCGAGCGCTACTTCCGCGACGTGAAGGGCGTGTGGGACCGCCGCACCTCCGAACGCGCGCAGTCGATGGTCGTGGGCATGTTCCCGGCGTGGTCGATCGCGAGGTCCACTGTGGAGGCCGCCGACGCGTGGCTGGCCGACGAGCACCCGCCGGCACTGCGCCGCCTGGTGTCCGAGGGCCGCGCGGGCATCGTGCGGGCACTCGCCGCGCAGGAGTTCGACCGCTCCTGACGTAGTACTCGTGAAGCCCCGCAATGCGTTCGCGCGTTGTGGGGCTTTCGCGTTAGCGTCTGCTGGGAGGTCCGGTGAGGGTTCGCTACGAGGTCGTGCGCTGGTGGCTCGAAGACGGCGAGTTCGTCGACGAGGTCCTGGCACGGGTCGTGGACGTCGACGGCCTGTTCGCCGATCCCGTGTCGCCCGAGCGTGAACGGCTGGTGCTGCGCGGGTGCACGGCCGCACCGGACGAGCTCACCGGCGACTTCCACCTCGGCATCTCGGGCTCGCAGTGGTGGCTCCTGGCCGATCTGGTCGTCCACGCCGAACTGCCCGGCGGCGATCTCGTCGCCAGCGCCTGCGTGACCCAGCTGATCGACGGCGGCGACTTCGGCACAGCGCCGTCGTACACGCTGTACAAGGACCTGAGGGAAACCGGCACGTGTCGTGCCGTGGAAGGGTTTCCGCGCTCGTTCGAGAACGTGTGGCCACCGGTGACGCTCATCGGCTGCGACAACCCCGGCCGCATCCGGCCCACCGAGCCCGATGCCGAACGAGGGCCCTACGCGGGGTTGCGCGCGCTGGACACCGCCGGCCGGATCGTGGCGCACGCCGGGGTCGCGCTGGACGTCGCGTCGGTGAGCCCGTCCGCCGCCGGCGAAGGACTGTTCGACGTCGTGCTCGACCAGTCCCGCTACAACGACGAGTGGGTGGTGGGCATGCGCCCCGCGCCCGGCGCCCGCGGGGCGTGGCGCGTCTGGATGGACGGTGTTCCGGCGGAACGGAACCTGTGGGCGCCACTGGGCCCCGAGGGTCGCATGTGGTGGAACGAGATCGCCGCCAAGGCACCTCGCACGCGCCCCACGGCCGGGGTGCACCACGTCGACGGCAGGCACGCCACGGACGAGTTCGGCCTGCACCTCGCGCTGAGCGAGGCACTGGTCGGGCCGGGCCGGTTCCTGGGCAGCGTCTACGCCATCACGGGGATGTACGAGGAGTGGTGGTTCGTGCCGGGCATCACGCTCGTGTGGCACGAGCCGGGCGTGGCGTTCGAGGCGATGCCCGGTTACTTCCTCGGACTGCTGAAGAACCTGCGGCGCAACGGGGTCGACGTGGTGCTGGAGTCGTCCACACCGGACCTGGCCGATCGGCTCGACCGGTGCGTGGAGCTCGGCTCGTTCGTCGACCGCTGGCTCGCCGGCTGGGCCAGGGCGGAAGAGGTGGAGCCGCAGGACCTGCTGGACAACTGGCACGTCTGGGCCGATCTGCCCGGCCGGCAGGAGGAACGGATCCTCGCGGGTGACGCGAACGTGCTGCAGCACGCCGAAGACGTGGAGCTCCAGCCCGTGCCGACCTGGCTGACGGTGCCGACGCACTCCCCCGAGGAGGTCGCCCTGGTGGTGCGAGAAGCCGGGCTGGTCCTGCGGGAGCCGGAGACGTTCATGCGGCGCGACCTGTTCGACCACCCCGCGCCGAAACCTCCCGCGGGCTACTCGGTGCGGGTGAGGCAGGGAGACGTGATCGAGGTCGTGGTGACCTTCGAGGGTGAGGAGGCCGCGAGCGGCCTGATCGCCGTCGTGGGTGAAGACGCTGTGCCGCACCGGATCGCGACGAGACCGGAGCATCGGCGGCGCGGGCTCGGCAGCGTCGTGATGGGTGCGCTGGTGAGAGAGGCGGTCAAGGCCGGCGCGACCGACGGGCTGCTGTTCGCGACGGCGGACGGCCTGCACCTGTACCGGAAACTGGGCTGGGACACGATTTCCGACGTCGTGATCGCGGCGAACGGCGAGGAGAAGGCATGATCGGCGAACTGGTGGAGCGCTGGCACCGCGGCTGGATCGCGGCCGACGGGCTGACCTCCGAGTACCGCGACGGCTACCTGGTCGTCCACGTGAACCGGGCGCACCGGGTGTTCGAGTGGATCGCCACGGACGACGCGGAAGCCGGCGCGGTGGCCTCGATCGTCGCCGCCACCGAGGAACCGAGCTGGCTGAGCGTTCCCACGCACTCGCCGGCGAAGGTGATCGCGGAGGTCGAGGCGGCCGGGCTGGTCATCGCCCGGCCGGACGAGACGTTCATGCGGCGCCCGCTCGTGGACCACCCGTTCTCCGGCCCGCCCGAGGGCTACTCGCTGGAGGTGACCAGGGACCCGGTGATCAGGGTTCAGGTGCTCGCGGACGGCGAAGTGGCGGCCAGCGGGCTGATGGCGGTCGTCGGCAAGGACGCTGTCGCGCACCGCATCGAGACCGCGGAGGCGCACCGGCGGCGAGGACTCGGCAGTGTCGTGATGGGCACCCTGGTGCGGGAGGCGGTGCGGGACGGGGCGACGACGGGGTTGCTGTTCTCGTCGACCGACGGCGTGCACCTCTACCGCAGCCTGGGCTGGGAGAAGATCTCCGACCTCGTGGTGGCGCGCAACGAGGCCAGCGCGTGAAAAACGCCCCCGGCGGCGTGCCGGGGGCGTTTCGAAGCAAGATCAGGAACGGGGCGCGGCGCCCGCCTGGTCGGTCAGCATGCGCAGGCCCGACACGAGGCCGCCCGCGAGGTCGCCCTCCTTGAAGGACGCCACCATGCTCATCACCGCGAGCTTGGCACCGCGGTCGGCGAGACGGCGGTGCGACTCCTCGCCCGTGACGATCTCGACGACGCGCTCACCCGGCGACACGGCCACGAGGACGTGGTGCGACGGGCGCTCGGTGGAGCCGTGCAGCTCCTGCGCGCGCTCGTGGGCGTTCGCGCCGAGCTCGCCCAGGTACACGCTGAAGTCGAGGCCCGTGGTGCGGCTGGAGAGCGTCAGCGCCTCGTCCAGCTGCGCGAGCTGGGCGGGCGTGAACGGCAGCTCCGGCGCGTGCGGCTCGTACATCTTCGCCGCGGACACACGGCCGCTGTTCGTCACGACGGTGCCGAGAGGCAGCGTCGACGGGTCGACGGGCTCGATCGCCTTACCAGTTGCCACGTGCGCCTCCCTTGGCGGTCGAGCCCGAGGTACCGGACTCGGCGGCGCTGTGGTGCTCAGCGCTCAACCCGGCCGGGTTCGCGCTCCACCACACCGGGGCGTAGCCCCACTCCTGGCCGGGCCTGTACCGGGGAATCCGGGTGGCCTTTGGCCTCACCGTCAGCAGCGTGATCACGCCGTAGATCGCCAGCGGGATCAGCGCGAAGACGAGAACGGTCTCCACGATGGTCACGGCGGGTACGGTAGCCGAACTCAGCCGCGCGCGAGCGGCCGGGCCAGCAAGATCGCGGTCAATCCCACTATCGAGCCCG
Organism: Lentzea kristufekii; assembly: GCF_033949925.1. Classification (NCBI taxonomy): domain Bacteria; kingdom Bacillati; phylum Actinomycetota; class Actinomycetes; order Pseudonocardiales; family Pseudonocardiaceae; genus Lentzea; species Lentzea kristufekii. Next base: position 133,212 of record NZ_JAXAVV010000013.1, on the reverse strand, counting down.
CCACGACGTAGACGGTGCCCAGCGACGTCGCGTCGGCGAGCGGACCGGCGAGGCCCGCGCCCAGCGGTGAGAGCCCCCAGGCGAGCACCCGATAAGCGCTGGTCACGCGGCCCATCATCGGTCCGGGCGTGAGCCGCTGCCGCCGGGTCGCGGACAGCACGTTCCAGCCGGCGGACGCCACGCCGAACAGCACGCACGCCAGCAGTGCCACGACCAGCCACGGCGTCAGGCCGAACAACGCGAACGCGGCGCCGAGCAACGCCAGGAACCCGACCATGACCCGTCCGGCACCCCACCGCGCCGCGAGCACGGGAGACAGCCGGGCGCCTAGCAGAGCACCGGCCGCCATGCACACGACGAGGAACGGAACCACCGGTTCGGCGAGGCCTAGTACCTGGATGGAGTAGAGCGCCAGCATGGCGTTGATCGCGGCCGCGCACACAGCTGTGATTGCAACGGCAACTACCAGTGACCGCAGGCCAGGAGTTCGCACGAGGAAACGCGCGCCCTCGGCCAGTTGTCCACGAAGATCGCTCCCGGAGCGTTCGGGAGCGACGTCCGGCACGCGGGACACGAGCACCGCGGCGACGACGAACGACAGCGCGTCGAGGGCGAAACAGGCAGCCGGAGCCCACCAGAAGAGCACCGCGGCGGCCAGCGGGCCGGCGAGGTCCATGCCGATCGTCTCGACCGTCACGAACCGGCCGTTGGCCGCCTCCAGTTCGTCCGGCCCCGCGAGTTCGACCAGCAACACCTGGGACGCCGAGTCCGCGAACGTCTCCGCGGAGGTCAGCACGAAAGCCGTGGCGCACAAGACGACGACCGTCGCGTGTCCGGTGTGGACCGCCAGCGCGAGCAGTCCGGTCACCCCGGCGCGCAGCCAATGTGCCACGACGACAACGGTTCTCGGTCTCCAGCGGTCCACAAGGGCGCCCGCGGGCAGCGCCACGAGCAACCAGGGCAGGGTGAGCGCGACAGCCACGGCGGACACCGCGAGCGGGCTGCGGGTGCTGGCGGCGGTGAACAAGGGCAGCGCGACGACGCGCACGCCGTCGCCCACGAGCGACACCGCCCAAGCCCCGGTGAGCGCTCGAAAACCCCGTCCATGCACGCCTTTTGCCGTATGACGCATGTCACGTTCCATCAGATCGAACGCTACAGAGCGTGTCCATACCGGCCAGTAGGGCCAACGAGTGCTCTCGTGCGGCGCAGCGGTTACACCCGGTCAGGCCTCACCCGGTCGGAGGCGAACGGGTGCCGGTTTGGGGTCTTGTTCCCGGATCACTCAGCTCCTAGCTTTTCACCTATACGGGTCTTGCGCACCCGCCCCGAACGAGCTGGAGGACACAAAATGTTCACGATGACCCGCCCCCAGGCCGTGACCTTCACTCTTCCGAGCTACAAGGACGATTCAGTGCGTATCACCGCCAGTGACTCCGTCCGGATCACGATGGACGACTCCGTTCGGATCACCGCGGCCGATTCGGTGCGCATCACGGCCCGCGACTCCGTCCGCATCACCATGGCGGACTCGGTGCGCATCACCGCGAGCGATTCGGTCAGGATCACGTGTGCCGATTCCGTGAGGATCACTGCACGTGAAGACTCCGTTCGGATCACCGCTCAGCAGGACTCGGCCAGGATCACTGCGCGTGAGGACTCCGTCCGCATCACCATGGACGACTCCGTGCGCATCACGGCCCACGACGACAGCGTCCGCATCACGGCGCAGGACTCCGTCCGCATCACGATGGACGACTCGGTGCGCATCACCGCACACGACGACAGCGTCCGCATCACCGCACACGACGACTCGGTCCGGATCACCATGGACGACTCCGTCCGCATCACGGCCCACGACGACAGCGTCCGCATCACCGCACACGACGACTCGGTCCGGATCACCATGGACGACTCCGTCCGCATCACGGCCCACGACGACAGCGTCCGCATCACCGCACACGACGACTCGGTCCGGATCACCATGGACGACTCCGTCCGCATCACGGCCCACGACGACAGCGTCCGCATCACCGCGCAGGACTCCGTCCGCATCACGATGGACGACAGCGTGCGGATCACGGCGCACGACGACTCGGTGCGCATCACCGCCCAGCAGGACAGCGTCCGCATCACCATGGACGACTCGGTCCGCATCACGGCGCAGCAGGACTCCGTGCGCATCACCGCACGTCGGAACGACTTCTCCCTCGCGGCCTGACCCAGCTCGAACGGCGGATCAGGCCGCCGGTTCACCCAGGTACGGCAACCACTGCGGATCAGCCTCGGCCACCCCGGCGAGCAGCCGCCAGTGCGGGCCACGCGGCGCCGCGGGAACGACGCGCAGCCGCCAGCCCAGCTCGGACAGCATTTTGTCCGCCTTGCGGTGGTTGCACTTCGCACAGCAGGCGACGCAGTTGGTCCAGGTGTGAGGTCCGCCACGCGAGCGCGGCACGACGTGGTCGATCGTCTCGGCCCGCCCGCCGCAGTAGGCGCAGCGATAACGGTCGCGGTGCATGAGCCCGGCACGGGTCATCGGCACGCGACCGCGATAAGGCACGCGAACGTAGGAGCTCAGCCGGATCACGGACGGCACGAGCACCTCGGACTTCGACGAGTGCAGCACCAGCCCGGAGGCGTCTCCGTGCACGACTTCGGCTTTCCCGCACACCACGAGCACGACCGCCCGGCGCAGTGACAACGCCGTGAGCGGCTCGAACGTGGCGTTCAGCAGCAGGACCTTGCGTCTTCCCCAGGGGAAGATCGCCGGCATCGAACCGGAACCTCCCCCGTCTCGATCCACATCCGGTACCGCCCGCAGGTCGGGCTGATTTCGGCATGGGAGGACCGTCGGCGCCGTCTCGCCTGGTGACGAGCCGCCGATAGGGGTCGGTTGTCGGTCTGGCACGCGACCACCTCCACCGGTTCAGCCATAGGAGACCACACTTACCAGGAAAAAATCACGTGTGATAAGTGACGCGTCATGGATGTGTGATCGAACCCGGGGTGAACCAGCTCCCTATCGGAGATGGTTTTCAAGAGCCCGCTACTCTTGACAAGGTGACAGAGGCACCTTCCACTCCACTGCCTGCGACGATCGCCTACCCGATCGCCGAGCGGCTAAACCTCGTCGAGCAGATCCACGGGCGCGAAGTCGCCGACCCGTACCGCTGGCTCGAGGACACGGCAGACCCCCGCACCGCGGAGTGGTCGCAGGCGCAGGACGTGCTCGCGCGCTCCTGGCTGGACGCGATGCCCGGCCGCGCACGCCTGGACGAGCGCCTCAAGGAGCTGATGCGCACCGGTTCGGTGTCCACGCCGACCTGGCGCGCGGGCAGGGCGTTCTTCACCCGCCGCGGTCCCGAGCAGGACCACCCCGTCGTCATGGTGCGCGAGAGCGACGGCACCGAGCGCGTGCTCCTCGACGTGAGCGCGCTCGACCCGTCCGGCCGGACCACCCTGGACGGCTGGTCCCCCAGCCTCGAAGGCGAGCGCCTCGCGTACCAGGTGTCCGTCGGCGGCAACGAGCACTCGCTGCTGCACGTCATGGACGTCGCGACGGGCGAGCACATCGAGGGCCCGATCGACCGGTGCCGCTACTCCTCCATCGGCTGGCTGCCGGGTGGCGAGGAGTTCTACTACGTGCGCCAGCTCGACCCGGCCCTGCTCCCCGAGGACGAGAAGCTGTTCCATCGCCGCGTGTGGCGTCACCGCGTCGGCACGGACCCGGACACGGACTTCAACGTGCACGGCGACGACCAGGCGCACACCTTCTACTACTCGCTGAACCTCTCGCACGACGGCCGCTGGCTGGTCGTGAGCGGCGCCCCCAGCACGCTGAAGCACGACTCCGTGTGGATCGCGGACCTGCACGGCGACGGCGCGCTCGTGCCGGTGATCCTGTCCGAGGCCGGCGTGCAGTGCTCGGCGTCCGTGGCTCGCGACGGCAGGCTCTACCTGCACACCAACCACGGCGCGCCCCGGCAGCGGCTGTGCGTGGCCGACCCGGCGAACCCCACCGAGTGGACCGAGCTCATCGCCGAGGAACCGGACTCGGTCCTCGACGGGGTGCGCTGGCTGAACGGCGACCTGGTCGTCCTGCGCACCAGGCACGCGGTCTCCGAACTGCACCTGCACGACGCCGCGACCGGTGCGCACAAGCAGGAGATCCCGCTGCCCGGGACGGGTTCGCTGCACGGCATGTCCGTTGTGGACGTCCACACGCCCCACGACCAGGACACGCTCTGGTTCGGGTGGACGGACTTCGTGACGCCGCAGTCGGTGTTCCGGTTCTCGAAGTCCACCGGTGAAACGGTGCTGCACGAGGCCGCGCCCGGCCGCGTCGAGCTGCCGGCCGTGACGACCCAGCAGATCGCGTACACGTCCAAGGACGGCACGACGGTCCGGATGTTCGTCGTCAGCGGCGAGCAGAAGCCCGACCTGCCCCGTCCCGCGCTGCTCACCGGCTACGGCGGCTTCGCGATCGGCCGCGGTCCCGGCTACAGCGCGACCACGCTGGCCTGGGTCGAGGCGGGCGGTGTGTGGGTGCACGTGTCGTTGCGCGGCGGTGACGAGGAGGGCGAGGACTGGCACGTCGCCGGTATGCGCGCCAACAAGCAGAACGTGTTCGACGACTTCCACTCCGCGGCGGAGCGTCTGATCCGCGACGGGTGGACCACGCCGCAGCAGCTGGCGATCATGGGAGGCTCCAACGGCGGCCTGCTCGTGGGTGCCGCGCTGACCCAGCGCCCTGAGCTGTACGCGGCGGTGGTGTGCTCAGCGCCACTGCTCGACATGGTGCGCTACGAGAAGTTCCTGCTCGGACGGTTGTGGGCCGACGAGTACGGCAGCGCAAGCGTTTCCGAGGAGCTGGACTGGCTGCTCTCCTACTCGCCGTATCACCGAGTGGTAACGGACGTTGAGTACCCTTCCGTGTTGTTCACGGTGTTCGAGTCGGATTCTCGTGTGGACCCCAACCACGCCAGGAAAATGTGCGCGGCGCTGCAGCACGCTTCGTCAAGTGATCCGACCAAGCACCCCGTGCTGATCCGCCGCGAGACCGAGGTCGGTCACGCGGGCCGGTCCGTCAGCCGGACGGTGGCTCTCGCCGTGGACCAGCTGACGTTTCTCGCGAATGCCACCGGCATGGAGTTGTAGGAGGGCACGACCAGGTGACCAGTCCCGTGGATGACGTCACGAACAAGGCCGCCGAGGCGGTCACCTTCGTCGACAAGTACGGCGCGGTGATCATCACGGGCGCGATCAAGATCGTTGTGATCCTGATCGCCGCCTTCGTGATCAGGGCTCTGCTGCGCAAGGTCATCGACCGGATCACCACGCCCGGCAAGGAAGGCAGGAAGCCGGGGCTGCTCAAGCCGTTGCGCGAGCGGGCGCCCCAGGCGCTCGGAAACCTGATCTCCGAGCGCCGGGAGCAGCGCGCCAGGACGATCGGCTCGGTGCTGAAGTCGATCGTCACGATCCTGATCTTCGGTATCGCGTTCCTCGAGATCCTGATCGTGGTGGGCATCAACATCACGCCGATCCTGACCTCCGCGGGCATCCTGGGCGTCGCCATCGGTTTCGGCGCCCAGAACCTGGTGAAGGACTTCCTGGCCGGCATGTTCATGCTGCTGGAGGACCAGTACGGCGTCGGTGACGTCGTCGACCTCGGCCCCGCGACCGGCACCGTCGAGGCCGTCGCGCTGCGCACCACCACGATCCGGGACACCGGCGGCACGGTCTGGTACGTCCGCAACGGCGAGATCCTGCGAGTCGGCAACTCGTCGCAGGGCTTCGCGGTCGCCGTCGTCGACCTGCCGCTGAGCTACGGCGCGAACCTCGCCGAGGCCACCGGGGTGCTGGAGCGCAAGGTCGCCGAGGTGGCCGACAAGGACCCGCTGAAGGCGGACATCACGGCCAAGCCCGAGGTGCTCGGCGTCGAGAAGTTCACGCCGGAGGGCATCACCCTGCGGGTCACCGCGAAGACGCGCCCCGGCCGTCAGTGGGCGGTCCAGCGCAACCTGCGCGCGCAACTGATGCCCGCCCTCGAGGAAGCGGGCTTCACCGCCAAGTGAGTTAGAACACCCATTCGAGACGATGATCATCCGGCGTCCTGCCAGTTCACAACCCTATGGCGGAGCCAACAGCCGGGGCGGCCTGCAGGCGGTGGCCCTCGTGAGTCAGGATGGGTACGTGGGAAACCCCGTGAGCTTCTTCGAACAGGTCGGTGGCGAGGAGACGTTCCACCGCATCGTCGCGCGCTTCTACCAAGAGGTGAAGGCCGACGAGATCCTCCGCCCGCTCTACCCCGAAGAGGACCTCGGACCTGCGGAGGAGCGGCTGCGGCTGTTCCTGATGCAGTACTGGGGCGGACCCCACACCTACTCGGACAACCGGGGCCACCCGAGGCTGCGGATGCGTCACGTCCCGTTCAAGATCGGCCCGATCGAGCGGGACGCGTGGCTGCGCTGCATGAGGATCGCCGTCGACGAGGCCGGCTTGGACGAGGCTCACCGCAAGCAGCTCTGGGACTACATGGAGATGGCCGCGAACAGCTTGATGAACAGCTGGTCCTGACCGCCCATCACCCGTTCGGGTCCTTTAGCAGCGAGACGAATGGCAGGATGACCCCCCGTGCGCCGATCCTCCGACCTCACACCCGAGATCGCCGAAGAGTCCGCCTGGTGGCGTGACGCCGTCTTCTACCAGGTCTACGTGCGTTCGTTCGCCGACTCCAACGGCGACGGCGTCGGTGACCTCGACGGCATCCGTTCCCGCCTCGGCTACCTGGAACTGCTCGGGGTCGACGCCCTGTGGCTCACCCCGTTCTACCGCTCGCCGATGGCCGACCACGGCTACGACGTGGCCGACCCGCGCGACGTCGACCCGCTGTTCGGCGACCTGGCCGCGTTCGACCGGCTGGTCGCGGACGCGCACGAGCACAACATCCGGGTGACGGTCGACCTGGTCCCGAACCACTCGAGCGACCTGCACGAGTGGTTCCAGGAGGCCCTGCAGGCCGGTCCGGGCAGCATGGAGCGCGCCCGCTACATCTTCCGCGAGGGCCGCGGCTTCGACGGCTCGCAGCCGCCGAACAACTGGGTCTCCGTCTTCGGCGGCCCCGCGTGGACCCGAGTGCCGGACGGCCAGTGGTACCTGCACCTGTTCGCGCCGGAGCAGCCCGACCTCAACTGGGAGCACCCGGAGGTCCGCGCCGACCTGGAGCGCACGCTGCGGTTCTGGCTGGACCGCGGGGTCGACGGCTTCCGCATCGACGTGGCACACGGCATGGCCAAGCCGGAAGGCCTGCCGGACATGGAGATCCGCACGCAGGTTCCGGGCGTGCTGTCCGACGACGTGCACGACCCGCGCTTCGACAACGACGGCGTGCACGAGATCCACCGCATGATCCGCAAGGTCATGGACGGCTACCCCGGCACCATGGCCGTCGGCGAGATCTGGGTGAAGGACGACGAGCGCTTCGCCGCCTACGTCCGTCCCGACGAGCTGCACCTGGGCTTCAACTTCCGGCTGGTCGAGGCCGGCTTCGACGCCGACGCCGTCCGCACGGCCATCGAGCACTCGCTGGCGGCGGTCGCCCTGACCGGCACGCCCGCGACGTGGACGTTGTCGAACCACGACGTGGTGCGTCACGTGACCCGCTACGGCGGCGGCGCGCTGGGCGAGCAGCGGGCCCGCGCGATGACGCTGGTCGAACTGGCGCTGCCGGGCGTGATCTACCTCTACAACGGCGAAGAGCTCGGCCTGCCCAACGTGGAACTGCCGGACTGGGCCCTGCAGGACCCGACCTGGGAGCGTTCCGGCCACACCGAGCGCGGCCGCGACGGCTGCCGCGTGCCGATCCCGTGGGAGGGCACCAGCCCGCCGTTCGGGTTCTCCACGGCCGTGAACACCTGGCTGCCGCAGCCGAACGAGTGGGACCACCTCACGGCCGAGGCACAGCTGGAGGACCCGGGCTCGATGCTCTCGCTCTACCGCGAGGCGCTGGAGCACCGGAAGTCCAACGCGGGCTTCGCCGGCGAGGAGCTCGAGTGGTACGGCGCCCCGGCCGGCTGCTTCGCGTTCCGGCGCAAGGGTGGCGGGCTGATCTGCGCCCTGAACACCTCGGGCGCGTCCGTGCCGCTGCCTCCCGGCCAGGTGCTGCTGTCGTCCGGTCCGATGGACGGCGACCAGCTGCCGCCGGACACCGCGGTCTGGCTCGTCTGAGTTCTCGCACGCAAAACAGCGCCTCAGGCCGTGGCCTGGGGCGCTGTTCCGTGTTCCGGAGAGTCAGACCAGCAGGGGCAGCATGGAATGCCGGCGCCGGACGACCGCGCCGTACCGGGCGTCGATCCGCACCCACGAGTCGGTCGCGGTCACCCGCACGTCGCCGTCCTCGCCGAGGAAACCCATGCCCGACAACGCGAACAGGACCCGCAGCGGGATCTTGACGTCCAGTCCGGACCCGCTGACGGTGATCACCGTCTGGTCCAGCAACGAGGCCGGCGGCGTGCCCTGCGGCCCGGTGTTCTCCCGTGCCACCTCGACACCTTCGTCGGCGAGTTTGGCGACGACCTCGACCGGCAGCCGGTCGACCATCAGCCAGCCGTCGGCGGGCGGCAGGGCCGAGCGCCACATCAGGTCCTTGGCGGGGCCCGGATCGATGCGCTCGTCGCGCATCACCGCGAGGCCCGTCAGCAGCTCCGAGCCGGACACCGTGACGTCCGCCGGAGTCGCTTGTCCCGCAACGGTTCGCGTCGCGAGCGTGTCGAACGGCGTGGCCACCCACGCGTCGAGCAGCTCCCCGTCGCGGTTGCGCAGCCTCACGACGGACTGCGCGTCGAGCCGCACGGCCCGTGCGGCGAACGCCCCCAGGTCGTCTCTCTCGGCCGCATCGGCCAACACCAGCTCAGGCACCATTTCCCCCTGCCCGCCACCCGGCGAGAAAGTCGCGCTCGGCTTCGGTGAGCCGGCGCGGTCGTGCTGTCGTCACGTTGTAGGGCGCCATGAGCGTCTCCGCCCTGACCACCACCGGGCTGTTCGCGTCACGGCTGCCGCGCACCACGTAGTCGAGCGTCAGCGAAGCGGACTTCAGCTCCCGCACCGACATCTCCACCACGACGCTTTCGCCGGTGAACACGATCGGCGCGAGGTACTCGACCACGAGCTTCGCCACGACCATGCCCTCGGCCAGTTCCTTGACCCCGTGGCGGGCGGCCTCGGTGAACAGCAGCTCGATGCGGGCTTCTTCGAGCAACGTCACCGTGTTCGCGTGGTTGACGTGGCCGAACGCATCCATGTCCGACCATCGAGGCCGCACACCCGTGACGAAGACACCCATGCAGGGACCCTACCGTTGACCGGCCTTCACAGGACCTCCACACCAGACGATTGAAAATCGATAAGCAGCTCTCGATACTCGATTCATGTCTCGCGCCGTGGTGTTCTTCCTGCAGGCCCTGCTCGCCTTCGCGGTTCTGGGCGGCCTGTTCGCGCAGGTCGCGGTGATCCCGGCGACCGCGGCGAACGAGGTCGACCTCTTCCCGCCGTACGAGTCGGTGAGAGTGCCGTTCGTGGTGTCCGCGATCGTTTTCGTGGCGTGCCTGCAAGTCCTGGCGGTGGCGTTGGGAGGAATGCTGCACAGGGCAGGCGAAGGCACCGTGTTCGAGTCCGGCGCGCTCGTGTGGACGAACATCGCGATCGGCGCCATCGCCGCCGGAGCCGTTGTGCTCGCCTGGTTGTTCGTCTACGTCACGTTCACCGAGATCCCCTCACCCGCGGACGGCATGGAGGTCCTGGGCCTGTGGATGGGGTCCGCCGTCGGCACGATCGCGGCGATCGGTGTCGCGCTGCTGGTCGTGGTCGGACGGCAGTGGCTCGGTCGCGCGATCGTCCAGCGCGCGGAACTGGAGCACGTCGTCTGACCCTGACGAAAACGACCGGGGCGCCGCGGAGGGGATTCCGCGGCGCCCCGGTTCTCGTTCGTGCTCTTACCTGACCATGCTCCGCACCTGGCGGGCGGCGACGGACAGGGTCGCGAGATCCAGCTGGTGGACCCGGTTGATCTCCTCCAGCGCGCCACGTGCGCGGACCAGGCGGGAAGCGTTGGCCTGCTCCCACTTGGAGATCTTCTCCATGGGCGTGTCGCCCTCGTCGCTCGCCCTCAGCACGTCGACGGAGATGGCCCGCAGCGACGAGTAGAAGTCGTCGCGGAGAGCCAGCCGCGCCAGGGCGTGCCAGCGGTTGCCGCGCTCCAGACTCGTCACCGAATCCAGCATGTGGTCGATGTCGAGGTGGTCGGACAGCGCGAAGTACAGCTCGGCGGTCTCCCGGTGCGTGCGCTCCGGGCCCGCTCCGCCGGTCGGGCCGAACTCGCGTTCGGCCAGTTCGGCGATCTCGGTGACGTCGAGCAGGCCGTACATGTAGAGCAGTGCGGCCACCTTGCGGGCCAGCTCGGCCGGGACGCCCTGTTCGACGTACCGGTCCGCCTTGCCCGCGACGACGTCCAGTTCCTTGCCCTGCAACAGTTCGAAGGCGAAGGGGCTGAGCTCCTCGACCACCCCGCGGAAGCGGTTGATGGTCGAGCCCACCGCGAGCGGCTGCGGGCGGTTGGACAGCAGCCAGCGGGACGCCCGGTCCAGCAGGCGGCGGGTCTCCAGGACCATGCTGTCCTGGACGTCCGTCGGCACCACGGTGTCCAGCGCCTCGATCTCGCGCCAGATCGACGGCAGGTCGAAGACCTGGGTGACCACGGCGTACGCGCGGACCGCGTCCGTCACGGACGCGCTCATCTCCTCGGCCAGGCGGAAGGCGAAGGAGATGCCGCCGCCGTCGACGACCTCGTTCACGACGACCGTCGTGATGATCTGCCGCGCCAGCGGGTGGTTCGGGATCGCGGCGCCGAAGCGTTCACGCAGCAGGCTCGGGAAGTAGTCCGGGAGCTTGCGGGTGAACGTGTCGATCGTCGGGATGTCGCTCGCCAGCAGCTCTTCCTTCAGCGTGAGCTTCGTGAACGCGAGCAGCGTGGCGAGCTCCGGCGACGTGAGGCCTTCGCCCTTCTTCTCCAGCGCCTTGAACTCCGTCGCGCTCGGCATCGCCTCCAGCTTGCGGTTGAGCGCGCCGCGCGCCTCCAGGTCGGCCGTGAGGCGCGCGTGCACCGACAACATCGGGGCCGCGTGCGCCCGGCTGACGCCGAGGACGTTGTTCTGCGAGTAGTTGTCCGCCAGCACGAGGTCGCTGACCTCGTCGGTCATCTCGGCGAGGACCTCGTTGCGCTGCAACTGCTCCAGCGACCCCTCCCGGACCAGTTGGTCCAGCAGGATCTTGATGTTGACCTCGTGGTCGGAGCAGTCGACACCGGCGGAGTTGTCGAGCGCGTCGGTGTTGACCTTGCCGCCGGCACGCGCGAACTCGATGCGGCCGCGCTGGGTCAGACCCAGGTTGCCGCCCTCACCGATGACCTTGACGCGCAGCTCGTCGCCGTTGACGCGGATCGAGTCGTTCGCCTTGTCGCCGACGTCGCCGTGCGACTCGGTCGACGCCTTGACGTACGTGCCGATGCCGCCGTTCCACAGCAGGTCGACCGGCGCGAGCAGGATCGCCTTCTTGAGCTCCGGCGGGGACAGCTTCACGACGCCCTCGTCGAGCCCGAGCGCGACGCGGGCCTGCTCGGAGATCGGGATCGACTTGGCGGTGAGCGGGAAGATGCCGCCGCCCTCGCTGATCAGCGAGCGGTCGTAGTCGTCCCACGACGAGCGCGGCACGTTGAACAGGCGCACGCGCTCGGCGAACGACGTGGCCGCGACCGGGTTCGGGTCGATGAAGATGTGCCGGTGGTCGAACGCGGCCACGAGCCTGATGTGCTCCGAGAGCATCATGCCGTTGCCGAACACGTCACCGGACATGTCGCCGATGCCGACGACGGTGAACTCCTCGGTCTGCGTGTCCACGCCGAGCTCGCGGAACGAGCGCTTCACGCTCTCCCACGCGCCCTTGGCCGTGATGCCCATGGCCTTGTGGTCGTAGCCGATCGAGCCACCGGAGGCGAACGCGTCGCCCAGCCAGAAGCCGTAGCTCTGGCTCACTCCGTTCGCGATGTCGGAGAACGTCGCGGTGCCCTTGTCCGCGGCGACGACCAGGTACGTGTCGTCGGCGTCGTAGCGCACGACCTGCGGCGCGGGCACGACCTCGTTGTTGATCAGGTTGTCGGTGAGGTCGAGCAGGCCCGAGATGAACATCTTGTAGCAGGCGATGCCCTCGGCCATGAAGTTCTCGCGGTCGATTCCGGGGTCGCCGGTGGGGGCGATCGGCTTCTTGACGACGAAGCCGCCCTTCGCGCCGACCGGCACGATCACGGCGTTCTTCACGGCCTGCGCCTTGACCAGGCCGAGCACCTCCGTGCGGAAGTCCTCGCGGCGGTCGGACCAGCGCAGACCACCGCGCGCGACGCTGCCGAAGCGCAGGTGCACGCCCTCGACCCGCGGCGAGTACACGAAGATCTCGAACTTCGGCCGCGGCTGCGGCAGGTCCGGAATGGCCTGCGGGTCGAGCTTGACCGACAGGTACGGCCGCGCGTTGCCGTCCGCGTCGCGGAAGAAGTAGTTCGTCCGCAGCGTGGCGTTGATCAGCGTGAGCAGGTTGCGCAGGATCCGGTCCGCGTCGAGGCTCGTGACGTCGTCGATCAACTTGCCGGTCTCGACGACCATCGTCTCGGTGCGGTCGGCGCGCGTGGCGTCGTCGAGCCGCGGGTCGAACCGGGCCTCGAACAACGCGACCAGTGCGATGGCCACGCTGGTGTGGCCGAGCACGGCGTCCTCGATGTAGTCCTGCGAGTACGGCGTGCCCGCCTGCCGCAGGTACTTCGCGTACGCGCGCAGCATCGCGGCCTGCTGCCAGGTGAGCCCGGCCTGCAGCACCAGCGAGTTGAACCGGTCGACCTCGGCCTCACCGCGCCAGACGGCGGCGAACGCGTCCTGGAACCGCACGCGCACGTGGTCGAGGTCGGCCTCGGACAGCTGGGCGAGCGCGGCCTTGTCGATGCGCAGGCCGAAGTCGTAGATCCAGCACTGCACGCCGTCTTCGCGGGCGATCTCGTACGGCCGCTCGTCGACCACGATGACGCCCATGCGCTGCAGCATCGGCAGCACGTCCGACAGGGTGATGCCCTCGCCGGTCACGAAGAGCTTGAAGCGCCGCTCCCCCGCCTCGGCGTTCTCGGGCACGTAGAAGACCATGTCGAGGTCGCCCTCGACGAGGGCCTCGATGCGCCGGTAGTCCTCAAGGCCCGTGGCGGCGGAGAAGTCCTCCTTGTAGGCCTCGGGGAAGACCGTGGCGAACCGCTGGCCCTGCTCCGTGGCCGACTCGGCGCCGAGCTCGCCGTTGTCACCGACGACGGCCTCGACCATGCGGTCGTCCCAGCTGCGCACGGCCTCGGCGAGCTTGGCCTGGATCGCGTGGACGTCCGGCTCCAGCGTGCGAGCGGGGTCCGTGTGCACCATGAAGTGCACGCGGGCGAGCGCGGACTCGCCGATGCGCGCGCTGTACTCGAGGTTCAGGCCACCGAGCTCAGCGAGCAGCACCTCCTGCATCGCGAGACGGCTCGTCGTCGTGTAGCGGTCGCGCGGCAGGTAGACCAGGCACGAGAAGAAGCGGCCGAACGGGTCGCGGCGCAGGAACAGCCGCAGCCGGCGGCGTTCCGCGAGCGCGATGACACCCGTCGTCACCTGGTAGAGCGTCTCGGCGTCCACCGAGAACAGCTCGGTGCGCGGGTAGTTCTGGATGACCTCGAGCATCCGCTGGCCGGAGTACGACTGCAGCGGGAAGCCCGCGCGGTGGATCACGTCGCGCACGCGGCGCTCGATCACCGGGATGTCGAGCACGTTCTCGTGCAGCGCGGTGGTGCTGAAGATGCCCAGGAAGCGGTGCTCGCCGGAGACGTTGCCCTCGGCGTCGAACGTCTTCACGCCCACGTAGTAGGGGTAGACGCTGCGGTGCACGCTGCTCTGCGCACTCGCCTGCGTCAGCACCAGCAGGTCCGGGCTGAGCGCCTGCGCGCCGTTGTCCGGCCCGGCGGTGAGGCTGCGCGCGGCGAGGCTGTCCTGGCGCAGCACGCCGAGACCGCTCGCGAGCACGGCCCGCAGCGCCGGTTCGCCGTCCTCGTGCACCAGCTCGTACTGCCGGTAGCCCATGAACGTGAAGTGCCCGTCCGCGAGCCACCTGAGCAGCTTCGATCCGTCCTCGGTGGCCTCGGACGACTCCTTCTCCAGCTCCTCGGCCAGCTGCAGCGCCGTGGCGGCCATGCGATCGGTGTCCTCGACGACCTCGCGGACGTCGGTCAGCACCGACAGCAGCCGCGTCTCGAGCTCGCGGGCACGATCGGGGTCGGTGATGAGGTCGACCTCGATGTTCATCCAAGACTCGGCCAGCGCGTCGGCGGGCGGATCGGCCGGATCGGCGGTCGGCAGCACCTCGGTGCGCTCACCGGTGACCGGGTCACGCCGCACGACGACGATCGGGTGCACGACGCGCTGCACCTGCACGCCACCCCGCGTGAGCTCGGACGCGACCGAGTCGACGAGATAGGGCATGTCGTCGGTGACGACCTGGACCACGGTGACGGGACACTGCCACCCGTCGTTCGCGCGGGTCGGGTTCAGGATGCGCACCGCGGCGCGTCCGGGAACACGGCTCTCGGCGAGCTGGTAGTTCGACCGCACCGCTCCGACCAGGTCCACCGGGTCGTCGTCGTTGACTTCCTCGGCGGGCACGTGCCGGTAGAAGAGGCGGATCAGATCAGCGAGTTCGGGGGCATTGGCGGCGGCCCGTTCGATCAGCTCGTCACGGACCTGCTCAGGACTGGCCGTTGGACTGCCATCACCCGCGGCGGTGGCCGCGGAGACGTCGTCGGTTCGGGTCGGGGCTCCAGTCGAGGTCATCTTCAGGCGACTCCACGCTATCCGGCACCTCTGTGTGCCGGGTCCGACCCCACCCTAGATGGGGTGGCGGCCGTCACCGGCAACGGGAGGGGCACTGACGGACCACTGAATCGAGGGCTGAATCGAGTCACATCATCAGTGGCGACAAGGCTTTCCGCACCGTGGACGCGACCGGACGCCGGCGAACTCCGCCGGCCCCGACACCCGGTCGGTCCACAGCTTTCATCCGATCATGGGCCCAACGGCATCGTGACCACCGCCGAACCGCAGGACATCACCAGCCCGCCCACCACTGGTCGCCGTGCGGCCGCTCTCGCGACTCCTCGCCCGGCGCCCGGCAGGAGAGGTTGGGCAAGGCTTGAGGTGTGGTGCTGACCACCCTCACGCCCCCGGCAACGTCCAGCCGGGAGGCCCGTCCGCCCGGAACGGACGAATAGGACCGGTGGTCTCGCTGTCCGACGGCACGGGAGCGATCGGCCCGGTCTTCTCCTGCGCGGACTCCGGCACCGGCTTCGCGGGGAAGTAGGACTCCTGGCTCACCGGCTGCGCGGGCGGCTGCTGCGAACCGAAGGACTGGCTTGCCCGGAACAGCGGGTCCGCACCGGGCGGGGATTCCGCTGCGGAGTCCTGCTGGGTCCCGAAACGCCGGCCCGAGCCGAACGCCGAGTCCGACGGAGCCGCTGCCTCCGAATCCCGCTGCGCGCCGAAGGACAGACCCGAACGAAACAACGCCTCCGAACTCGACGGAGTGTCCGCCGCCGAATCCTGCTGCGCGCCGAAACGCTGACCCGAGCCGAACACCGCATCCGACGAGGCCGGCGGCTCAGCAGCCGAGTCTTGCGGGCCGAACGGCCGACCTGAGCCGAACAACGCGTCCAGCGACGACGCGGCCTCCGCCGAGTCCTGCTGCACGCCGAACGATCGGCCCGAACCGAACACCGCGTCCGACGAGTCCTGTTGGGAGCCACCGGGCTGACTTGGCTGGGAGAAGGCGTCCGAGCTGGCCGTGGCTTCTGCCGGCCCCGAGCCGGTCTGGAGATCGGTGGCCGCGCTGAACGACTCCTCAGGCCGCGACGCCGGGTCCGCGTCGGCGGGCGGCTCGGTTTCGGTGGGGCGGGCCTGCTGGTCTGCCGTCGTGGCGTCCGGTCCGGGTGGCGCGGCCGACCAGTCCGGGGCGCTCAGGTCCGGGACTTCGAGCAGTTCCTCGTCGGAGCGACGGCCCGTCTCGTAGGCGACCAGTGCTTCGGCCAGCAGGTCGGCGAGGCTCAGGTCGCTCGGCCTGCGGCGGCTGCTGGGGCGGCCCGTCCGGTCGGTGGACTCGCTCGTCGTGGTGCCGCGCGCGGCGTCGCCTGCCGGGTCAGGCTCGCCGACCGCGCGGAAACGCTTCTCCGTCGGCGCGTCGGGGTCAGGCGAGACCGGCCCGCCCGGCTGCTCGGCCAGGGCAGCCGGATCGGCGCTGTGGCCCGGCTCGGTGCTGTGACCCGGCTCGGTGCTGTGCGCCGGCTGGGAACCGAAGCCCGGCGGGGAGCCGAAGGACTGGGTGCCGAAGGTGGTCTGCGTGCCGAAGCTGGTCTGGGAGCCGAACGCCGGCTGGGCCTGGTCCGGCTGCGACTGCACGCGCACCGGGGTCGTGGGGACGTCCGAAGGGTCGTCGTCCACGTCCGCCGAGCTCAGGAACGTCGTCGACAACAGGTCCCGTTCCGGAGCCGGCGGGATCTCGGCCGGGACCGGCACGGACGGGATCGGGTCCGAGATCGGCGGGAGCGGCTTGTGCTCGGGTTCCGGTTCCTCGTCCGGGGCTTCCGCCGGGGCAGGAGGGACGGGGATGGAGGCGACGAGCTTCGGCTTCGAGGTGCTGAAGTCGAGACCGCTGAAGTCCAGGTCGGGGAGCTTGCGCTCGTCCGGGTCCGCCGCGGCGGGAAAACCCCCGGCCGGGGTGTTCAGCGGGTACGCCGGTTCGTCGACGTGAGGACCGAAGTCCGGGGCCGCGGGCGGACGGGAGAACGCTGCGGCGAGCCCTGAATGGCCTGGGCTGTCCGGGGAGGCCGGGTCGCCGTAGTAGCCGGGACGGGCCGAGATGCCGGAGTCCTCGAAGTAGTTCTGCGCCGCTTCTGCGGCGGGGCTGTCCCGGCGCAGGCCCGACGGAGGTTCCACACGCCACGACGGGGTCTTGGACTCGGGCTCGGCGTCACGGGCGCGACGACGGCCGCCTGCTCGCAGGCCCTTGGCCTTGAGCATGTCCAGCACGCTCTCCGACTGCGATCCGGACGCCTCGTCACGCGCGGCGGCCTCCGCACGAGCCGCTTCCTCGCGGGCGGCGGCTTCCTTGGCGGCCTCCTCGCGTTCGACGGCCTGGCGGGCGACCTCCTGGTGCGCCGCTTCCTGCCGGGCGACGTCACGGCGGACCGCTTCCTGGCGCGCTGCCTCGCGCCGGGCCTCCTCCTGGCGCACGGCTTCCTGACGCGCGGCTTCCTGCCTGGCCAGTTCCTGACGCGCTGCCTCCTGGCGGGCGGCTTCCAGCCGGGCAGCCTCCTGGCGCGCCTCCTCCTGGCGCGCCGCTTCCTGCCGGGCGGCCTCCTGGCGAGCGGCCTCTTCACGGGCCGCTTCCTGGCGAGCGGCTTCCTCGGCGGCCTGGGCCTCGCGTTCGGCCTGGGCGCGCTGTTCGGCGCGGGCCTGGCGTTCCGCCTCGATCTGGCGGCGGGCCTCGCGCTGCAGCTCCATGAGTTGCTGCTCGACCTTGCGCTTGCGTTCCTGCTCGGCGCTGAGCGCAGGCTGCTCCTGCTGCGGCTCTGGATCCGGAAGTGCTGGTGTGATGGGAATTTCGGCGATGGTGGTCGGCCGGTCGTCGTCGATCTCGCCGGCGGCCACGCGGGCGGCGCGGCGGCGGCCGCTCACCATCGCGCCCGCGGACGCGATCAGGCCGGAGGCGGGGACGGTGCGGTCGGAGGAAGACGATGAGGATGACGGCAGGGGTGCGGGTGGCGGTTCCACGGCTTCCGGGGTCTTGTCATCGGGCTCGCCGAACGGCTGGACCATGCGCCACCGGTCGGCGGCGTGTTGTCTGGCCGCGGACAAACCTTCCACGGTCATGTCTTCGGCAGCGCGCCGGACGCGCTTGACCTTCAGCCCGTCGCCCTTGCGGACCTGGACCGGGCGCCACTGCCGGAGTTGTTGCTTCAGCGCGGCGGACAGCACGCCGTCGGTGACCACCTGCATGCCCTCGACGGGACGGAGCACGCTCGCCAGTTGCTGGTGCAGATCGGCGGGCTGGCGGTGGACGCCGGAGAACTCGGCGGCGAGCCGGGCGCGCACCGCGTAGACCGCGCGCGCACGGCGGCGTTCGGCGGCGTGGGCGGAGCGCAGGTTCGTCAGCGCGTCGGCCAGTTCACCGGACACCTCGTGCACGTGGGCCAGCGCGAGCAGGCTTTCGGCCAGCAACGTGTCGAGCTGGTGGCGTTCGGCGCTCGTCGCAGCCTCGCGCAGCATCTCGCGGGCTAGCGCGGCCCTGCCGGCGGGCAGGTGCACGCGCGTGGCCAGCGCCAGGCGCAACCACCCCACCGCGGACGCCGACGGCGCACGCACCGGGCGGTCGAGCATCGGCACGCCGACCTCACTCGCGTCGAGCAGCCGGTTCGCGTCCATCAGCGAGAGCACCAGCTCCAGCGTGAGCCGGCCGGCGGCCTGGCCGCTGTCCGCGCACGGATCGGAGAACCTGCTCAGCAGGTCGAGGCCTTCGCGGGCGGCACCGATGGCGGCGGCGAGATCGCCCCACCGCCGGTGCTGCGCGGCCTGCACCGCGCGGATCAGGCCGCGCAGCAGCAGACGGGTGTCGTCGTCGAGCGTCGTGTCGGCGACGTAGAGCTGGTCCGCCTCGGCGAGGGCCCGCGTGGGCTCGTCGCCTCGACCGACCGTGACGAGGCATTCGCTGGCCTGCACCAGCGCGGACGCCCGCAGTTCCGCGGGCACGTCCGGCGCTTCGAGCACCGGCGTGACCGCGGCGAACCCCGTCAGCGGGGCTCCCACGGACCGCGCACACGCCGCGAGTTCGACCCTCAGCAGCCACGCGGTCTCGTACTCACCGGCGGCCTCGGCCGCCTTCAGGGCGTCGATCGCCCTGTCGGCGACGCGGACGCCGCGGCCCATGCGGTTGCCCGCGAAGACCACCAGCGATTCCGCACGCAGGCGGTCGGCTTCGTCGCGGCGGGTGGAGGCGAGCGCAACCGCGCGCTCGCCCAGCACCAGAGCGAGCTCGGGTGCTCGCCAACGCAGCATCCAGGCGGGCACGACCAGCGTGCTCACCTCGACGTTCGCCTGCGTCTCGCCCCTCGCCGCCACGACGTCGCCGTTGCCCTCTCAGTCCCGTGTCAGCTTGCGGTACGTGACACGGTGCGGCCTGGCGGCGTCCGCACCCAGGCGCTCGAGCTTGTTCTTCTCGTAGCCCTCGAAGTTGCCCTCGAACCAGTACCACTTCGACGGGTCCTCGTCCGTGCCCTCCCACGCGAGGATGTGGGTGGCGACGCGGTCGAGGAACCACCGGTCGTGGGAGATGACCACGGCGCAGCCGGGGAACTGCTCGAGAGCGTTCTCCAGCGAGCCGAGGGTCTCGACGTCCAGGTCGTTCGTCGGCTCGTCCAGCAGGATCAGGTTGCCGCCGAGCTTGAGCGTGAGCGCGAGGTTGAGGCGGTTGCGCTCACCACCGGACAGCACGCCCGCGGGCTTCTGCTGGTCCGGGCCCTTGAAACCGAACGCGCTGACGTACGCGCGAGACGGCATCTCGACGTTGCCGACGTGGATGTAGTCGAGTCCGCCGGACACGACCTCCCACACGTTCTTCTTCGGGTCGATGCCGCCGCGGTTCTGGTCGACGTAGGACAGCAGGACCGTCTCGCCGACCTTGACCGCGCCGGCGTCCGGCTTCTCGAGACCGACGATGGTCTTGAACAGCGTCGTCTTGCCGACGCCGTTCGGACCGATGACGCCCACGATGCCGTTGCGCGGCAACGTGAACGACAGACCGTCGATCAGGACCCTGTCGCCGAAGCCCTTCTTGAGCTTGTCGACCTCGACCACGACGTTGCCCAGACGCGGGCCCGGCGGGATCTGGATCTCCTCGAAGTCGAGCTTGCGGGTCTTCTCCGCCTCGGCCGCCATCTCCTCGTAGCGGTCCAGACGCGCCTTCGACTTGGCCTGGCGGGCCTTGGCGCCGGAGCGCACCCACTCCAGCTCGTCCTTGAGACGCTTCTGCAGCTTCTGGTCCTTCTTGCCCGAGATCGCGAGACGCTCGGCCTTCTTCTCCAGGTACGTGGAGTAGTTGCCCTCGTAGGGATGGGTCTTGCCGCGGTCGATCTCGAGGATCCACTCGGCCAGGTTGTCCAGGAAGTACCTGTCGTGGGTCACGGCGAGCACGGCGCCGGTGTACTGCGCGAGGTGCTGCTCCAGCCACAGGACGCTCTCCGCGTCCAGGTGGTTGGTGGGCTCGTCGAGCAGCAGCAGGTCGGGCTTGCTCAGCAGCAGCTTGCACAGCGCGACACGGCGGCGCTCACCACCGGAGAGCTTGGTGACGTCGGCGTCGGGCGGCGGGCAGCGCAGGGCGTCCATCGCCTGGTCGAGCTGCGAGTCGATGTCCCACGCGTTGGCGTGGTCGAGCTCCTCCTGGAGCTTGCCCATCTCCTCCATCAGCTCGTCGGAGTAGTCGGTCGCCATCAGCTCGGCGATCTCGTTGAAGCGGTCCAGCTTCACCTTGATCTCGCCCAGGCCCTCCTGGACGTTGCCGAGGACGGTCTTCTCCTCGTTGAGCGGCGGCTCCTGCTGCAGGATGCCCACCGTGTAGCCGGGGGCCAGGTAGGCCTCACCGTTGCCAGGTGTGTCCAGCCCCGCCATGATCTTGAGCACGCTCGACTTGCCGGCGCCGTTGGGACCGACCACACCGATCTTCGCGCCGGGGTAGAACATGATCGTGACGTCATCGAGGATGACCTTGTCACCGTGCGCCTTGCGCACCTTTTTCATGGTGTAGATGAACTCGGCCATGGCGGCGATCGTAGAGCGGTGCCCAGAGGCCCCTGACCTCGGTCGCCGACAAGCAGGCGCTCACGTCCGGATCGAGCGTCACGCGACTCGGTGACCAGCCCGTTCCGTTCGAACGTGAACGACTCTCGGCGATCGGTCCTCGGCAGCCCCGATCTACGAGCTTCCCTCCTTCTTCGTGGATCTCGGTACGTGCATTCTTCTCCGGCGATGCCGCCGGTTCGGGCGGGTTCTGAGAAGTCCGGGACCGGGTTGCCCCGAACGGCTCAGAACGGAACGGGTTCCTCGGCGAGATCTTCGGCGGCCCGCGGTTCAACGAGCGGGGCGGAGCCCAGTGACTGCACTCGGCTCAAGTCCAGCCCGACGTGCGACGCGTCGAGGCCGAACGCCTGCCGCTTCACGTCGTCCTTCTCGTAATGACGGATCCGCAGCTTGCCCTGGACGATCACGGGGTCGCCCTTGGACAGCGTGGTCTTCACGCTGTCGGCGAGCTTGCGCCAGCACGACACACCGAGCCACAACGACTCGCCGTCCTCCCAGTCACCGTTCGCCGTGTTGTACCGGCGCTCGGTCGAGTTGACGCGGAAGAACGCGTTCGTCTTGCCGTCCTCGCCGTGCTTGTACGTGATGTCGCTGACGACAGTGCCAACAACGGTGATCACGGTGGAATTCCAGGACATCGGGCTTGCCTCCAGGTCGCGGGGTTCTGGTCCAGGTTGCTCCGGAGGCGGGCGGCCGGGGTGGGGTGGCAGCGGATCTGTGGACAACTCGCGGGGTGTGGACAGGTCGAGATCTTGAACGGCCTCGAACCACGGAATTGTCGGGGCCACGTGCTAGTGCGCCGCTGGAGCGAGACGAGTGAGTGAGCGCCCACTCATTGACATGAGTGAGTACTCACTCATACAGTTGCGGACGTGTCAGAGGAACCACGCCGCCGCCGCGCCCCCGCGATGAGCCCGGAAGATCGCCGTGAAGCGATCGTCCAGGCCACGCTGCCGCTCGTCGTGAAGGCCGGCGCGAACGTCACCACCAGCCAGATCGCCGCCGCGGCCGGAATCGCGGAAGGCACGGTGTTCCGCGTCTTCAAGGACAAGGCGGAGCTGCTCGACGCCTGCATCCAACGTGCGCTGCACTCCGACGAAGAGGTCGCACGGCTCGAAGCGATCCCGGTGGACGTGCCGCTCGAAGAGCGGCTCACCGCAGGAGTCGCGGCGTTCAGCGGCTACCTCGACCGCATGTGGGGTGTCATCGGCGCGCTGCGCGAGTCCGGCTACCAGCCGCGCGACGAGGACCACAAGAAGCACAAGGGACCGCCGATCGGCATGCAGCAGCTGTCCGACGCCATCGCCGGCCTCTTCGGCGACGCGGAACTGCGCGTCAGCCCCGACCTCGCCGGACGGATGCTGCTCGGCGCCGTCTTCACGAACCGCATGGGCTCGGGCTTCGGCCAGACCGCCGCCGAACCCGCCGCCATCGTGGAGCTGTTCCTGCACGGAGCACTCAAATCAGGGGGAACAGATGTCTGAGCTCATGATCGAAGCCCATGAGGTGAGCAAGAGGTTCGGCGACGTGAACGCGCTCGACGGCGTGAGCGTCACCGCGAAGAAGGGCTCCGTTCTCGGCCTCCTCGGCCACAACGGAGCCGGCAAGACCACGCTGGTCAACCTCCTCACCACGATGCTGCCCCCGTCCAGCGGCACCGCGAGGGTCGCGGGGTTCGACGTCGTGAAGCAGAGCCACGAGGTCCGCAGCCGCATCGGCCTGACCGGCCAGTTCGCCGCCGTCGACGAGCAGCTCAGCGGCCACGACAACCTCGTCCTGATCGCCCGCCTGCTCGGCGCCGGCCGCAAGCAGGCCCACTCGCGCGCGGACGACCTGCTGGAGCAGTTCGACCTCACCGACGCCGCCAAGCGCAACGCCAAGACCTACTCCGGCGGCATGCGCCGCCGCCTCGACCTGGCCGCGTCCCTGGTCGGCAACCCCGACGTGCTGTTCCTGGACGAGCCGACCACCGGCCTCGACCCGGCCAGCCGCCTCGCGATGTGGGAGATCGTCGAGAAGCTCGTCGCGGACGGCACGACCGTGCTGCTCACGACCCAGTACCTGGACGAGGCCGACCGCCTGGCCGACTCGATCACCGTGCTGTCGCACGGGAAGGTCGTCGCGTCCGGCACCTCGGCCGAGCTGAAGGCCCAGGTCGGCCAGCGCACGGTCACCGTCACGCTCGACTCGGTGTCCGAAGTGGACGTCGCGCTGAAGGCCGTCAACGCCGTGGGGCTCCACCCCGTCGCGGAAGGCCTCACGCTCACGACCCCCGTCAGCGCGTCACGCGACCTTGCGACAGTCGTGCGCGCGTTGGACGACAACGGCTTGGAGGCGCACGAAATCGGCCTCAAGGAGCCAACTCTGGACGACGTCTACCTCACTCTCGCCGCGAACTAGGGGGAAATCATGGCGACCTTGACCTGGCACGGCAGCAGCTATCCGACACAAGTTCTCGTACTGACTGGCCGTTCTCTGCGCGCATTGCTGCGCACGCCCGCTCTCGTCTTCTTCAGCATCCTGCAGCCGTTGATCATGCTGACGCTGTTCAGCCAGATCTTCGGCAGCATCACGTCCACGGCGAACTTCCCGCCTGGCATGAGTTACATCAACTACCTGCTGCCCGCGATCCTCGTGAACACCGCGATGCAGTCCTCTCTTGCATCCGGCATCGGGCTCGTGCAGGACATGTCGAACGGTGTGCTCGCACGGTTCCGTTCGCTGCCCATCCGCCCGAGCACGGTTCTGTTGGCGCGCAACCTGTCCGACGCCGTCCGCACGGCGTTCCAGCTGGTGCTGATGATCGCGTTCGGCGTCCTGGTGTTCGGGTTCCGTCCGGACGGCGGCACGCTCGGCACCCTCGCCGCGCTGGGCCTGGCGCTGGTCGTCGGCTGGGCGCTGAGCTGGGTGTTCATCGCGATCGCCGCGTGGGTGCGCAAGGCTGAACTGATGCAGACCGTCGGCTTCCTGGCGATGTTCCCGCTGATGTTCGCGTCCAGCGCGTTCGTGCCGGTCAGCGGTCTGCCGGGCTGGCTGCAGGCGGTCGCGAAGGTCAACCCGCTGACGTACGCCGTCGACGCCGCCCGCAGCCTTGCGCTCGCCCACCCCGTCACGGGTGTGGCCGGCGCGCTGGTCACGAGCGGCGTGATCGCGGCGATCGGTGCGTTCTTCGCGGTCCGCGGCTTCCGCCGCCCGCTCTCGGTCTAGTCCTTGCCCGCCATCTTGCGCAGCATCGCGTTGTAGGCCTCGAGGTCGGCTCCACCATCGGAGTCGGCCTTGCGGTCGTACCGCTTCGCGTCACGACCGTCCTGCCGCGCCCACTGCGTGAGCAGGGCGACCATGACCACCAGCAACGGGATCTCCCCCGCAGCCCACGCGATGCCGCCACCGAGCCGCTGGTCCTCCAGCAGGTTCTGCACCCACGGCAACGCGAGACCCCGGTAGAACTGCTCGCCGATGACGTTCGCGGAGCTCATCAGCACGACACCGAAGAACGCGTGGAACGGGATCGACGCGAACAGCAGCCCCAACCGGCCGAGCGGCGGCAGCTTGTTCGGTGACGGGTCCACGCCGATCACGGGCCAGTAGAAGACGTAGCCCGCGAGGATGAAGTGCGCGTTCATCGCGAGGTGCGCCCAGTGGAACGGCAGCGCGGCCTCGAAGAGCCCCGAGAAGTACAGGGCGTAGAAGGAACCGACGAACAAGGCCAGCGCCACGAAGGGGTTCGTCAGCAGCCGTGCGACCGGTGAGTGCACGAAGGCCAGCACCCACTCTCGCGGTCCCGGAACCTCCTTGTTGACCGGCAACGCGCGCAACGCCAGCGTGACCGGACCACCCAGGACGAACAGGATCGGCGTCAGCATGGACAGCACCATGTGCGCTTCCATGTGCACGCTGAACATCGCGGGCGAGTACCGGCCCATGCCCGACGACGTCGCGAACAGCAGCGAGAAACACCCGCACAGCCACGCGACGGTGCGGCCCACCGGCCACTTGTCGCCGCGCTTGGTCAGCCTGCGCACGCCCAGGACGTAGAGCAGGGCGAGAGCCAGCGCCGCGGTGCCGAAGACCAGGTCGAAGCGCCAGTCGAACAGGATGGCCGCGAGCGTCGGAGGTCCGTCGAGGTCGTAGCCGATCGCGATCTCCGTGCGGCTGGGCAGTTCGGTGCTGCCGCCGGGAGGAGGCGTGCGGGCCAGCGCCACGGCCAGGCCGATGGTGAACATCATCAGCAGGACTTCGAGGCCGGCGAGCTTGAGCAACGCGTGCGGCTTGCCGTCGACGACGCCCTTCACACCGCGTTCGCGCTGGAAGTAGCCGAACACGCCGAGCAGCAGCAGGCACGCCAGTTTGCCGAGCGTCAGCCAGCCGTAGGTGGACGTCACGAGGTCGGCCGGTGTGATGCGCACCAGCGCGTTCACGACACCCGAGACGGCCATCACGATCCAGCAGACCAGCGCGATCTTCGAGAACCTCGTCGCGGCGAGGGGAAGGTGCGCGCCGCCACGCCTGCCGTGCGCGAGCAACGCGATCAAGCCGCCCACCCACAGCACCGCGGCGACGAGGTGGAACAGCAGGCTGTTCGTCGCCATGTCGTGCGAGCCGCCGGACGACGAGTGCCCCGTGACCGCGACCGGGACCAACGCGAAGATGGCGCCGAACAGCAGGACCGTCGTCCATCCCCACGACAGCACCAGGCGGCAGCCCAGTGCGAGCAACGCCACGATGATCGCCGTCAGGAGCCACGCCTTCGACTGCTCCAGCAACATCGCCGTCGCGATCATCTGGCTGAAGCTGAACGAGCTCACCGGACGGTCGATCGCGGCCGCTGTGGTGAACGGCACTGACAGCAGGGCGCCCACGAGCCACACGAGCGCGAACCACCCAGCGGTGCGCATCGCGGCGTAGCCGTCTGCTGCGAGAGTGCCGGACTTCTGCGGTGGCACGAGGAACGCCGCCAGCAACAACGAGCCGATGGTCACCACCGCACCCGTCTCGGTCAGCACCCGCACGATCTGCACCCCGGTTGGAGGGTTGCTCTCGAACGAGCTCAGCGCGACGGCCGCGAGGGCCGCCACTGCGAAGCCGATGGCGACGAGGGGCACCAAACCCGTTCTGGTGGAGCGTTCGATTGCCACGCCCCGGAGCCTACGACCCTCTAGTGTTGCGCCGTGTGAGACGTTCTCTCCTTCTCCTGCTCGTGCTGCTTCCACTGACCGGTTGCGCGTACTCCATCCAGGGCGAACCCATCGCGGCACCACTTCCGCCGCTCGCCATCGCCACGCCGCGCAAGACCGCCGGCGTCGACCCGTGCGCCCTGGTGACGGAGAAGGACCTCAAGCCCCTCGGCACGCTCAAGTTCAAGCCCGTGCCGCGCACGGAGCTGGCGAACTCGTGCCTCTTCACGCTCAACGAGGGCCCGTACGTGCTGGTGGCGGTCCCCTACCGGTCGTTCGACGAGTCGAAGAAGTCGCAGGAGACGGGCCGCGAGGTCGAGACCTCCAAGCACGCGACCTGGCTCAACTGCACAAAGCCGGCGGACAAGGACACGGTCTGCACCGCGACCATCGCCGTGACGCGCAACGAGTCGTTGATGGTCGCCATCGGCATGAGCGGCGACGCCACCGAGGACAAGGCCGCCAAGGCACTCGAACCGCTCAGGGTGGAAGCGCTCAAACGGATGCCGCCTGCCTAGCCGCTCGCCTGGCCAGCAGGGTCGTCGGGATGATCAGCGCCGTGACGAGCGCCACGAACCCGAGCGAGACCACGAGAGAGCTGACGTGCGCGAGCCCGCCCACGATCGGTGGCCCCGCGAGGAACCCCGTGTAGGCGATCGTCGTCACCAGCCCGAGCTCACGCTCGCCACCGCTGCCGTCCGCACGTTTGCCGGTCTCGCTCGCGAGGTCCATGACCACCGGGAACGAGAACGCGAGCCCCAGTCCGGCCAGGCCGAACCCGACGTAGCCGGCCACCGGGAACGGGACGACCACCGCGAGCGCCAGCCCCGTCGCGGCCAGGCCCCCGCCCGCGGCGAGCAGGCGGTGCGGCCCCAGGCGGCGTTGAATCGGTTCGCCGAACCACCGTGAGAGCGCCATCGTGACGGAGAAGCCCGCATAGGCGTATGCGCCCGCCGCGTCACCCATTCCACGCTCACGCACCATGAACAACGCCGACCAGTCCGCCGCCGCCCCCTCCGCGATGGCACTGCACAGCGCGACGCTCGCCAACAGCCAGAGGACAGGGCTCTTGAGCACGTTCGCGCGTTCGGTTACTTCTTCCCTATGACGCTCCCCTACTCCTCCGGGGATGCTCTTCGCGATAAGCGCAGTCACCAGTACGCCGACGAACGCCGCCAGGAGGAAGTGCTTCATGGGCGTCCAGTGCGCCTGAGCGGCGGCGGCGCTGCCCAACGAGCCGATGAGCCCGCCCACGCTGAAGCCCGCGTGGAACTGCGGCATCAGTGGCCGTTGCATGGCGCGGACGACGACGACCGCAGCGACGTTCATCGACACGTCCATCGCCGCGACACTTGCTCCCAGCGCGACGAGCGTCAGTCCGAACTGCAGCGGTGACTGCGACAACGCGAGCACGGGCAGAAGCAGCGGACTGAGGAGGCTGCTCGCTATCAGAACCCCACGCGACCCGTGGACCGCGCAGATCCGTGCCGCCAACGGCGCCGTGAACGCCAGCCCGGCACTCGCCCCGAGCAACGCCAGGCCGAGGCTGCCAACCTCCGCGCCGATTTGTTCGGCGAGCGCGGGCACGCGGGAGGCCCAGGTGCCGAAGACAGCGCCGTTCAAGAGGAACACGACGAACGTGGCCAGGCGTGGAGACATGAGCTCCAGCATGACTGAAGCGCTTCAGCAGCGCCAGCGATGGGGGTGCGATCTCTCGCATACGATGCGTCCGTGGACTCCGACCGCCGACGCAGGCCGACGCTGGACACCGTCGCCGCAGCCGTCGGGGTCTCCAGGGCAACGGTGTCGAACGCGTACAACAGGCCTGATCAGCTGTCGTCGACGTTGCGAGAACGCATCCTCGAAACGGCACGTTCCCTCGGCTACGCGGGCCCAGACCCCGTAGCCCGCTCACTCGCGACCCGTTCGTCCGCCGCCGTGGGCTTCATGCTGCCGCAGGGCCTGTCCGGCGCGTTCTCGGACCCGGCGCTGTCGATCGTGCTCGACGGCCTGGCCTCCACCGTCGACGGCCACGACCACAGCCTCGTGCTGATGCCAGGCGACGCCACGGGCGGTCCGCGCCCATCGATCGTGGCGCGCGCGCAGGCAGACGTGATGGTCGCCTACTCACTACCCGACTCCGCCCCGGCCTTCGACGCCGTCGCCGCCCGCGGCCTGCCGCTCGTGGTGATCGACCAGCCGGCACTGCCGGGCTCGGCGCGGGTGGAGGTGCAGGACTACACCGGCACCTGCGCAGCCGCGGCACACCTGCTGGCGCTGGGACACTTGCGCTTCGGCATCCTGACGTTCGCCCTGCACCCGGACGGAGTATCCGGCCCGGTCTCGCACGAGCGCCGTTCGGACGTGCCGTTCCGAGTGAGCAGAGACCGCCTGGGCGGCTACCTCGACACTTTGGAAAAAGGCGGGGTGAAACCGGACAATGTTCCGGTGTGGGAGGCGCGCGGCAGTGATCGCGAACTCGGACGTCTCGGCGCGCGGTGGCTACTCACCCGCACGCCGCGCCCGAGCGCTTTGCTGTGCGCGTCGGACCAACTGGCCTTCGGCGCCCTCCAAGCGGCCCGCGACCTGACGTTGACCGTCCCAGGAGACATTTCGGTCGTCGGCTTCGACGACGTCCCCGAAGCGGCCTACAGCGACCCACCGCTGACTACCGTGCGTCAACCCCTGGCCGACAAGGGCCGCCGAGCCGGCGAGCTGGCGCTGAAATTACTGGCCGGCGGAAGACCGCCACGGCCAACGAGACTCGACGTTTCCCTCGTGGAGAGAGCCTCAACGGCCCCACGAACGTGATCCGTGTCACGTTTAGACAGTTTTCGTCACCCGTTTGGACGTAGGGACGAAACAGTCGATCGACTTCGGACGATGTGTCCGGTGGGGGCACCGGTGGCCACGCTTCGTGGCCACTTTCGCACCCCTCCAGCCTCTGTAGCTCAGTGGAGAGAGCGAGGGACTTCTAATCCCGAGGTCGCAGGTTCGAATCCTGCCAGGGGCACTGGAACGAGATAAGGCCGCTGACCTGCTAGAATAGGTCAGCGGCCTTCTTCTTTGATCAAGCTCAGAGTTGATCTCTGACGGCTTCGTGGTGCGGCGCATGGTGCGAACTGTCGCTACGGTCGCACCATGACCGGTCGGAAGGCAGGCCCCAAGGCCCGGCAGCGCGGCAGGATCGAGGAGCTGCCGAGCGGCTCCCTGCGCGTGGTCGTCTACGCGGGCCAGGACGCGCTCACGGGCAAGCGGAACTATCGCCACGAGGTCATCCCCGGCAACTCGCAGGAGTCGTGGAATGAGGCCGAGAGGGCCAAGACGCGCATCCTCAACGAGATCGATGAGCAGCGTGCACCCAAGACCAAAGCCACCGTTGACGTCCTGCTGACCCGCTACCTGGACAACCTGGACGTCGATGTCAGCACGATGAACGGATACGTCCGCAAGAACCGGCTCCACATCAGCCCACTCCTGGGCAAGCTTCAGGTCGGCAAGCTAAGCGGCGAGACCTTCGATTCGTTCTACAAGGTCCTGCGGACCTGCCGCTTGCACTGCGGCGGTAAGGGCAAATTCATCGAGCATCGAACCAAGGCTCAGCACGAGTGCGACGAACGATGCAAGCCGCACGTGTGCACAGGCTTGGCCAAGTCGACCATCCGGCAGATCCACTTCATTCTCAGCGGCGCGCTCCAGGCCGCGAAGCGGTGGAAGTGGATCACCGTGAATCCGCTCGAACAGTCGAAGCCGCCAAGTCCACCCAAGCCGAAGCCGAGCCCGCCGAACGCCGAAGCAGCAGCCGCGCTCATCAACGAGGCGTTCCGCGATCTCGACTGGGGCATGTTCGTCTGGTTGTCGATGGTCACCGGCGCTCGCCGGGGCGAACTGTGCGCGTTGAAGTTCGATGACCTCGACCTGGACACCGGAATTCTCACCGTCGCCCGCAGCATCGGCCAAGAAGGCGGCGAGACGTGGGAGAAGGACACCAAGGACCACCAACAGCGCCGAATCGCGCTGGACGAGGAAACCCTCGTCCTCTTCCGCGCCTACAAGCTGATCTGCGAGGAGAAGGCGCAGGAGTTCGGAGTGAAGCTGGTCCTCGGGTCTCGGATCTTCTCGAACTCCCCAGACCACAGCACGTACCTCAAGCCCGACTCCGTGACCCAGCGATACGGCCGGATGTGCGCCCGTCTCGGACTGGAAACGCACCTGCACGAGCTTCGCCACTACTCGGCGACCGAACTGATTGCCAGCGGCGTGGACGTCCGCACAGTGGCGGGCCGACTGGGCCACAGCGGAGGCGGCACCACCACGTTGCGCGTCTACGCCGCGTGGTTCTCAGAAGCCGACCAGCGGGCCGCAACCAGCCTTGGCGGCCGAATGCCAGCAGCTCCCGTTTCCATCGGCCAAGACGGCACCGCAACCACCAAAATCGAGCCCAAGCTGAGCGGCCCGTACCAAAAAATCGCGGCTGACCTTCGCGGCGCGATCACCTGCGGAGCGCTCGCACCCGGCACGCCCCTTCCACCGGTTGTCGAGCTGGCCAATCGCTACGGCGTTGCCCCTGCGACTGCTCACCGTGCGATCGCCGAACTAAGCGCGAGCGGCCTCGTGCGCGTCAGTCGCGGCAAACGCGCCGTCGTGCTCGCACCGGATGAAGAACCTGATGTGGCCGACGTCGTGAGCATCAAGCGCAAGCGGAAGGCCGAGTGACCTAGCCAACCAGCGCAGCAAGCCGTTTCTGCTGCCGCTGTGAACCAACCTGAGCCGCGAGCAGTCGCGCACGTTCAACGTGTGCGGCTGCTTCGTCGTTCGCGCCGTTCGCGGTGAGTACCTGAACGAGGTCCACTCGAAGCGTCGTCTCCGCACGAGCGAAAGTCGGATCGAGACGTGCCAAGACGTCCGAAAGCACCTCGATTGCGTCCAGATCTCCGAGTCGAGCGAGCGCGTTCCCCCGCCACCGCGCAAGGTGCGTCGAATCAAACACCAGGTAGGGCGTCTCCGATCCGTCAACCTGCGCCGGCATCGCCCGCAACGCGTCATCGAAGGCGATCAGGCAGTGCGCACGATTACCGCTCGCTGCACACGCTTCGCCATAGCCCGCAGACAGCCATGAATAGAGCAGGCGCGGCACCCGACCACGGGCAAGTTCGAGCGCGTGCTGCGTCAACTCCACAGCGGCATCCGCTTCACCGATGTCGAGCAGAACCACGGCCTGCCCGGCACACGCGTACGCCTCAAGCTCGACCGACCGGGCTTCTCGCGCGGCTGTCTTCGCGGTGTCGTATCGGTTCCAGGAATCGTTGACCAATCCCTGGTCGAGCGACTGCCACCCGGCAAGCGCAGCTGCATCTACCAAGAGTTCGGCCAACGCTGCACGAATCGGTTGATCGAGCACGTCTCGAAGTGCGCGCTCCATGTGATCGATCTGCGCGCACAACTCGCCACTCAAGGCGGATGCACCCAACTTCCGATCTATGACCCGCGTGATGTCGAGCTTCTGCCGCATCAACCCGACGGTGTCCATATCGAGGGCACGACCGGCCGCGAACCTCGCGCGCAAGGCGAGTTCATCTTCCGTGGCAGTGTGAGAGACCTGTTCGACCGACTCCAGCAGACGTTCGATCGGCACACCCAACATCTCTTCAAGAAGGCGCCCGGTCGTGGCCGTGACGGGTCCCAGGCCGCGACCGTCATCCCGTTTGCCAGATGCCAGGCGGCGCACGTGTCGAGGGCTGATCGTGCCTTTCAGACCGTGGTCGCGCGCAAACACCTCGGCAGCCTCGCTGAACTCTTCAGCGGTCTGCCGGCGCTGTCGCAGCAGCTCGCCGAACAGCGTGTGTGCCCGTTCCTGTCCGCCTGCCGAGCCCATCGGTCGACCTCTCATGCGCCAATGTCAGCTTTGCTTAGTTCAGGTCCAATCATGGCACCCCAGGTCAATACCAGGTCATTTACACCTCGCGCGCCCGAGCGAAAGCTGATGTCTGCGGTTCTGAGGTGACGATCTGAGGTGATGAGCAGTGAAGTCGAGCGAGGACTGGTGGGCCAAAGCTGCCCTGGCAGAAACACTGATGCAGGCTCACGAGGCACTGAGCCGCGCACGTCCACGGCCGGGCACGAACAACCCACGCGTGTGGCGCGACTACCACCTACGCAGCGCGGCCATCTACACCGAAGTCGCCCAGATCGACCGGGGCCACTTCCACGAGGCGACGGCGTGGGCCACCTGCGAGCGCCAACGCGGTGAAGAGTTCGACCGGCAGATCAAGACCAAGAAGGCGGACAACGCAGCCGCTTCATCCTCAGTGGACAAGGCGAGCTGACGACATGGCGCAGAAACTCACCGGAGGCAAGGCAAGCCTCGAAGTACGGGCGTTGAGCAGGAGCGTACTTGGATGGCGCCACATCCGAGGCTGGTCCCTCGCGGAGTTGGGCGAACTGGTCGGCTTCTCAGCGGCGACGCTCTCCCAGATCACCAGGGCCGTGATACGTCCGTCTCCCAGTGATGTCCTGAAGATCGGCGCTGCGTGCCGCGCACCCGACGACGAGATCGAACTTTGTGTTCGTGTGGCACAACGGGCGAACGATCCTCAGATGTGGGACCGCATCAACGGTGACGCGTGGGCCCGCCTGGCCTGGACACCCTGGGACGTCATGGCAGAGGCCAACGAACTCTTGATCGTGGCAACCGACGTACTGCCCGAACTGCTCCGCACCAACGCCTACCACGAGGTGCTGTGCAAGTCCGGCGCAGCGACCAACGGCCTTGATCTCGGCCTACAGCAGTCCGTTCTAGCCCGCTTGGACATGGATGCGAAGGAAGCGGCACGACCAGGCAGCCACGGGCCGCTACGCGTTCGGCTTCTGGTGACGGAGGCCGTTCTCACGAGCAGTGTTGGCGGAGCGCGGACCATGATCGAGCAGTTGGGACACCTGGAAGACCTGACGGGGCAGACAGGGTTCGATCTTGCCATCGTGGACGGCGATGCAGGACCGTACTTCGGTCATCACCAGTCATTCACCGTAGTGCGTTTCCGAGCACCTCGTTTCGATGACGTCGTCCTCACACGCACCCTGCACGGCGGTGACACTTGGCTTGAGTCTGCTGCTGAATGCGCACCCTACGAACGCGTTCTGCTCGTCCTCAACGACGTCGTCAGGACACGAGAAGAGTCGGCGCATTGGGTAAGTCAGGCGTCACTCGCTCTACACGAACCGTTGCCTGACAACAACTCCCACTGTCGTCCGCCCACGACCACTGTCCAGGCGGGAACCTAGACATGCCAAAGAGAGTCTCTACCGCCCGAGGTCGCGAGTTCGGTGCAGGGGTGCGGGCAGCGCTCGAACACAGCGACCTCACCTCCCGCGAGGTCGCTGAAGTCATGGGCTGCCACGAGGCCAAGGTCTCAGATGTCCTGACCGGCAAGGGTGGCGTCACTCAGACCGAGGTCGCTCTACTGCTGGGCATCTGCCGGACCAAGGCACCAGAAGTGGCGCACTTGATGGACTTGTTCCCCATGCGACACCACGGCGGGGGCTGGTGGCAGGAACACGGCGCCTGCCCGCCTATCTCGCTGCGCACGGCCTCGGAGAACCTGAAGGTCTCCAAGACGCTCGTGAGCTGGCACGGGAACATGGTGCCGTTCTTCCTTCAGACGGCCGACTACATCCGCGAGACACTCCGAGCTTCCGCCACGACTCCCGCCGAAGAACTCGAAGAGCGCGCGAAGGCGCACCTCGTGATGCAACAGGCTTTGCCACGTAACGCGAAACGCCTGTTCTTCGTCCATGAGTCGGCGCTACGTCTGCAAGTCGGTGGACCCGAGGTGTACGCGTGGCAGATGCAGCACCTCGCCGTCACCGCGAACCAGTCGAACACCAAGATCAGGATCCTCCCGGCAGCACGCGGTGCCCACGCTGGCATGGCTGGACCGTTCACGCTGTTGACCTTCGAGAAGTACGAACCGCTCGTGTGGGTGGACACGGAGAACTCCAGTCTGTTCGCCGAAACGACAGATGCAGTCAAGGGCTACAACACAGTCGTTGAGGCACTCACGGACACAAGCCTGAGTGAGGACGACTCCAGGGCACTGATCGCCGAGTTGTCCGAGATGGCATGGGCCCGCGCGGACGAAAGCGCAGGGTTGCAGACACCTCCGGCAGAACAAGCCCCACCCGTGCCGTAGCGGCATGCCCTCAAGCTGCCAGCCTTGGCGCCCTCCGTCACACGCCCCCGCCAAGGCTGGCACCCAAAGCCGTCGCGGTACCCGATTTCACGTCATCGGGTACCGCGACGGCCGCATGTGACGGGTGGACCCGTCACACGTCACACGCGTCACGGCGGACCGTTCGCGCAGGTGATGCGCCGTTCTGGACCCGTCACAGGGCTTGTGACGGCGTGACGGGTCCGTGGGACGGGGTGTGACGGGTCAGCGCTCACCGTCGATCACCTCGCCCTCCAGAACAGCAGCGTCCCGCAGACGCTCGGCAGCGGCGACCAGATCCGCGACGGCGTAGCCGCGTATCTGCTTCACACCGTCAGCCGTCGCCACACGGTCCCGAGTCGACCGGCAACCCAACTCCACCATGTCGCGCCCGAACGTCGTCATCTCCAGTCCCAACGCCTCTACAAGCTCAGACGTGGGAACGAAGTGGCGGCCGTCACCCCCTTCCCCGAGGTAGTCCACGACGGACGCCAGTGGCTCAGGCAGTTCGACGTCCGCCGCACGCACGGCCTCCGCTGCCACCGGAACGCTGCTCCCGATCGCCTTCGCTACGGCCGCGTGATCGAGCATCGGCTGTGCCTCTTGCCCTGCCGCATGTCCGGTCAACGTCCCTTCCGCTTCACGCAGGCCACGCCCGCGCTCGCACAACTCCCTCCAGTCCTCGTTCGGCATGTAGAACGTGCGCACGGTCAGCGCGAGCACATCGGCGCCTGCCTCCGTCTCGCCGTCCGGCCGCAGGATGCCCACGCCCTTATGCGACGGCAGCAGCCGACTGCTGTCATACCCGCGCGTGTTCATCTGCTCCCCGAGGACGATGTTGCTGTCACGCCAGTCGATGACCCGCAACGCGAACCGCGAGCCGAGCACCGCGCGCAGCTTGGACGGGATGGTCTTGCTGTCCGGACGCTGCGTCGCGAGCACCAGGACCAGCCCAGCAGCCGGCGCCTTCTTGGCGAGCCACGTCAGCAACTCGCCGATGTACTCCCCCGCCGTGAGCTTCTTCCCCTGCACCTCAACAGGCGTGCGGTCTTCGAGCGGTAGCTGAACCTCATCGATGAACACGGCCGTGATGGGCATGTCCAGTGCCCGATCACGCGACATGTCCGGCGTGACCTTCGACTCCGGGCACGTGAGGTCGTCCAACTCCTGCATCCGCCGGTAGCGCCCCTGGACCTCACCCACGAGTTCCACGAGCCAGTCGATCAGCGCCAAGACGTGTTCGGTGCCGTCGCCGGACATGAACCGGTGCGCCACCTGCGCCGCTGAAATCCAGTCCTTTCCTGCCTTGAAGTCAGCGACGTACAGCCGAACATGCGGGTCCAAGATCAAGGCCGCGGCGACCAGTCGAGCGGCCATCGTCTTGCCCTGCCTGGGGATTGCGCCGATGAGCAACGACGTCCACACCAACGGAAGGTCGATCCGCCGATCACGAGCGTCCCGCCCGAAGGGCAGCGGCCGCCACGCGTCCCACCTCTGCACCGCGAGCAGAGGTGTCCGCAACGGAGGCGCCGCGTACGGGTCCTCGTCCGCGACCCACATCGCGACCCGGCCGGCGTGGCCACCGTTTCCCCGGACGCGTTCCACGATGAGCTGCACCTCGTCGACCGCGAGCGCGGAGGCGAGAGCATCCCGGTTCTTCACGACGTCGGCCGCCTTACGGGTGGCCGGTAGGTCCACGGTGATGGCCCACCCGTCACCCTGCCTGGTAGCCCGCTCGACCAGGCGCAGCGTCTCGTCCTTCCCGATCAGCTTCGCGTCCCGGAACGCGTCAACGAGCACCTGAGGGTCCATCGTCCACGTCAGCGTGCGCGGTCCGGCGAGTACCGCCTTACGCCCCGGACTGCCATCCTTCCGCCTACCGAGGACGGCAAGCGCTACGGCGACGACACCACCACCGATCCACAACACCCGATGCCCGTACACGAGATCAGCGACGGCACCGACGATCGCCACGCCTGCGAACACTGCCCCCGTGACCTTCCACCGGAAGAGCGTCAGTTCACGGATGTCACCGAACTTGTCCGCGAGCTTCTCCGACTGCTCGGCAGCCTCTCGGTAGTCCCGCACGGTGACCCACGACCGCCACCACCGAACGGCGACCACCAAGCCGCGTACAACGGCCCCGAGGAACCGAAACGGTGAACGCAACAGGGCCACGACCAGATCCTTCGCGGCCTGCACCGCGTGAACTCGATCCTTCGCCCACAGCGGCACGCGCGGTGAACGCTTCCACCTGTTCATGAACCGACGCACCGGTGTGACGCGCGGAGCCTGCGGAGCGTCGTTCACGAACTCGCCTTCGAGCACCGCACACACCGGCAGACGCGGGTCTGTGACAGCCAACTCCCGATCATCCTCACTCATGGCCGTCACCACCTTCAGCGACCTCTGCCGCAAGCAACGAAGCCAGCCGCGACGAGAGCCCGCGCGAACACCCCGTGACCTCGCGAACCCACGCGGGACTCACCACGACTTCGGGTGTCCACATTTCGCGAGCCTTGTCTAGGTACTCCGCAGAGGACACACGTCCCGACGTACTTCTGTTGGACCGCTTGACTTTTGAGTGCTTAGGCTCTGTCGCAACGAGCGCCGGAGACTTCGCCGCGGTGACCGGCGCCGTCCGCTGTTCCGCCTCTGTGAACGCAGCGGTCACGGCCTCCGTGAGCTTGTCACGCAGGTCTGTGACAGCCTCCGCCGCGGCGAACACCACGAGCGGTGGAACCGAGTGCAGGACCACACCGGACACAGACCCGGCAGCCCATGAATGCCACGTGTTCATGACGTACGTAGCGGCGAGCGTGAACCATTTCGCACGACGCGTCCACGAACCCGTGCGCACTCGATACCGCGCGGTCACCTGCTCCGCTCGAAGGATCGCCAGCAGCACCAGCGACACCGTCGGATCGAGCAACCACGCAGCGAGCCAAGGCAACGACCAGGCCGGCGTTCCCGCTGCCGCGAAGCTCTGCACGTTGGTCATCGTGAAGCCGAGACCAAGCACGATCCCCGCCCAGCACAGTCGGTCGACCTCCGCCCGGACCCGCTCGACACGAAGCGCCACCACGTCCGGATGCGTCGCGTAGGCCCTCAGCTCCGCAGCCTCCGCCGCATCAGCGGCGAGCTGCTGCGCCGCTGCCGGGGCGGCGGGCAGCCGCCCGAAGGCGGCTACCCCTTCCCGAACCCGAGTGACCGCGCTCATCGCCGATCACCCTTGCCACGCGGACTGTCGTAGGACGTGATCGTGAGAGCACGGGTCAACGTGTACGCGGCGAACAGCGCGGGGAGGCCCAGCACCACGAGCAACAACACGGTGTCGCCCCGGTGCGTGATCACCACCCACTGAACCCCGACGATGACGCCGGCCATCACGAGCACCCGCCCGGTGAGCGAGAGCAACCGCGCACCCGTACGCGCTGCGTTCGCAGCGGCCTTCGCCCTACGGGCGCTCGCTCGCCAGATCCACAGCACCGCGATGACCGCACCCAGCACCGCGAGAATCTGCGTGGGAGTCAGGTTGATCGTCATGACAGCTCACCGCCTTCACGACGAACCCTCCACACGCGGTAGAGCGCGCGTCGATCGGCCTGCGACAGCCCACCCCACACACCAACCGTCTCCGCACCGGCCGTGCGCAACTCCAGCTCCAAGCACACGTTGCGGATAGGACAGCCCGCGCACAGCCGCACGGCCAATTCCCGATCAGTCAGCTTCTCGTTCTGCCACTCCGGCTCGTCCTCGTTCGCCCACAACCACATGCAGGCGCCGTCACGCGTCACGATCTCCAGCAACACGTCATCCGGGACCTTCGCGTAGCGGTCGAGCTCGGCCGCGATCACCTCGTAGTAGTTCTCCGGGTTCACCACGTACCCCCGGCCTTGGCCTCGAACTCACGAGCAGACCGGCGCTCGGCCGTCATGCGAGCAACGTCAACGACGCTGCCGGACTCCGACGCCTGCCGAACGATCTCCTCGACCGCACGAGCAGGGACCACGTAGCGAGTGCGCAAGCGCACCGCCGGAAACGCGTCCTCTCGGATCGCCCTGTAGATGGTCGCGACGTCCACGCGCAGGATGCGCGCGGCCTCCGCGACTGTGTAGAAGATCGGCGGGTTACTTCCCGCCGCACTTGACATAGTCATCAGATGTAGCCCTTTCGAAGGAACTGATTTCTTCTCCGAAAGCGCTGACATTGGCGTCGAAAACTGCTGAATGACCGCCGATGTCAGCGCCAAGCCCGCTTTAGAGCGAGATCGCGCGCTAACGTCGGCGCTGAAGGCGGAGCCCGGAGGCGTACGTGACAGAGGACTGGTCGGCAGTCGCGGAGGCAATGAATGCCCGCGCGGCAGAGCTGGCTTTGAAGCAGAAGGAACTTGCGACGAGATCCGGGGTGTCCCTCGCGATCGTTCGCGAGATGCAGCAGGGCAAGATTCAACGGCGCCGGAACCCGCGCACCCTCGAAGCTCTGTCGATCGCTCTCGACTGGCACCCGCAGCACCTGAGCGCTGTGCTGCAAGGGAAACCGCCACCCGAGACCGAGCCCGCGGAGCCGGCCGCGACGGACCCGCTCGTGCCGCTGCTGAACACCATCATTCGCGAGTTGCGCGGACTCCGCGCACAAGTCGGCACACTCACGAGCCGCATTGACGAGGAGTCGCGGCGAAAGGACTAGCTGGATTTCATTTGGGGGTTCCGGCGTCGCTGTCATGTCACCAGCAGACAGCCGGAAAGGGTGTCAAAATAATTGGCAGCGACTAACAGGAGGGTTGTTAGAACGAGTTAAGTCCGCAGGTCACGGCCGTTGGGGAACGGGGGGAACGTGGCAGGAAAGAGGCGCGGCAACAGGCCGCAAACACGACTGCAAGCAGTCCGCGAGGAACTCGGCCACACGCAAGATCACGTGGTGCGCTACTTCCTCAAGCGAGCACCACAGCTCGGCATCACGGTCGCGTCGGAGTCGTCACTCCGGATCATGGTGTCCCGATGGGAGAACGGACACGTAGAGGTCACCGAGCCGGCGTACCAACGCCTGCTCCGCGAGCTGTACGGACGGTCCAATGAGGAGCTTGGGCTCCCGACCGAACTGATCAACCAGAGCGCAGAGGAACTCCGCGATCGTCTGGTCGTCGCGAGGAGCATCGACCCTGCGACGCTCGACCTGTTCCAGCAACAGGTCCAGACGCTCCGCAACTCAGACAAGCGCTTCGGCGCCGTGATCGTTCTCGACCAGTTAAACAGCCTCGTCCAGCAGATCGAGGAGTACTGCACGTTCAGCGTTAGCACGCGTCACCGCGAACGACTCGCCGCGATTCTCACCGACGCACGGACGCTCGCAGGATGGACCGCCCTTGACCGGGGCTCGCAGCTCGACGCGTGGAAGTACCACGAGGACGCGAAGATCTCGGCGCGCGAGGCAGACTCGCCGTACCTACTCGCTCATGCGGCCGCGCAGCAGGCCGTGATCCTTCTCGACATCGGCGAGGCCGATGCAGCAGTCGAGCTGCTGGAGTTCGCAAGGGACGTTGCCGAGAACCGCGCACCGTCGCTGCTGCGCACGTGGCTCGCCGCCGCACATGGCGAGGGACTCGCAGCTGCTGGCCGCCGCAGCGAGTCCCTACAAGCCTTTGACGAAGCGAACTCACTGCTGCCAGCGAATCCGGTCGACCCCGAGATGCCGTTCCTTCTGCTCAACGACGGCCATCTCGCACGCTGGCGCGGTAGCGCACTAGTTCGCCTCGGGGATCAAGACGCAATCAATCAACTTGAAGCAGCATCACGAGATCTCGACACGTCCAACCAGTCAGCCGTACGCGGACAAACAGGCATGTATGTCGATCTTGCCTTTGCTTATGCAGCAGCAGGTGATGGGCGCGGTGCGCAGGACTACGCCCAGAAGGCCCGGCAGCTCGCCGCCCGCATCAAGTCAGACCGGCAAGCCAAGCGACTCGCAGGTCTTGAGTTCCCCCTACCGAAGTCCATCACCGGTGGCGCGTGACGCAAGATAATACAGCAAAGGGACTATCGCACCGGAGCCAAGCACTTCGCCACGACGCACAAGTTCCAGCACCCTGTCGACGGGAATCCACTCGATTCGAGCTGCCTCTTCTGCGTCTGTCGGCTCCCCCACCTTCTCAGCTGAGCGCCAAAGATATGCATCTACCGGCGAATCGATGATCCCGGGAAGTGGTTGAAAAGTGCCGATGTGCTCAGGTTCTCCAAGCGGACGCCATCCCGTCTCCTCGACAGCTTCACGCGCCGCTGTGACAGCAGGCTCTTCACCTTCCTCAACAAGACCGCCGATCAACTCATAACCCCATTGATCGACCGCGAACCGGTAACGCCAGAGAGTTAGAACCTCTTCCTTCTGGTTAACCAGAAGCGCTACAGCGACGTGGTCAAGACGCACAACGTGATGCTCAAATCGACTGCCATCAGGCGGCTCGACATCTACAAGGTCAACCTTGACCCAGCGGTTGTCATAAACAGTCCGCTCGCCATGGACCTTCCACTTCAGTTCCTCTGGATACTCCGTCACACGCAGAGCGTACAAGGACCAGTGTTACAACACGAGCTCTCAGGACGATGAGTCAACTATGACGACACAAGACGATCACACGATCGGCCTCGCAGCCACACTCGACAGCTTCGCAGCAGAAGGGAGCCGATTCAACATCGAGCAGCGTCTGCGGCAAGAGGTGCCGCAGGCCGTTATAAGCACGAACCGCACTAAAGAACAAACTGACTCTACCGCAATTCAGTTTGCCTTCACCTACACAATTCAACAGAAGATGATCAACGGAAAGCCCCGGGCAACAATCGAAGGAAAGTACAGAAACCCAGACGGCACGCAATCTCCACCACCCGTAGATGAAGTACCTCAGGAGATAGTCGACTCTTGGGCGGATCTAAGCGAAAAAGTCAACGCGCCTTACGCGCGCGCACGACTTGAACATTTACTTTTTGCGCGACGACACGGCAACGCTGTCGAGCACGCCGAAAAGGCAATCACCGCTTACCGGAAATCCTCCAAAACCTGGAAGCGAAGCCTCGATCAAATCAATGATCTATCGATGGCCCTTAGACTAAGTCGCGCAATCGGGAACGCAAGCCTAAGTCAAGAAGTTATGGCGGAGATTATATCTGCCGCGACGGCCGCACTGGAGTCGAAGGAGAATATCCCCGGAATTAGCCTCCGACTAATTGCAGTATTAGC
Organism: Lentzea kristufekii; assembly: GCF_033949925.1. Lineage (NCBI taxonomy): Bacteria > Bacillati > Actinomycetota > Actinomycetes > Pseudonocardiales > Pseudonocardiaceae > Lentzea > Lentzea kristufekii. Next base: position 91,599 of record NZ_JAXAVV010000013.1, on the reverse strand, counting down.
TACAGAGCCGAACGCGCCCGCAGAATTGGATGAGCTTCTAAAAAAGGCGCGATCGCGATACAAGGGCGATCCATGGATCGAAGAGGACGTAGTAGATTTTCAGATCGATCGAGCGAGCGACGCTACCCGCGCGACACTGCAAGATGAACTCGTCCAAATCTGGCTTGATGCCGGTGAGGCATCCGCCGGAATCGTACGTCTAGGTCACCTGAAGAAGGCACTTGAGATCGCTAACCGTATCGGACGCAACGAACTAGTAAATCGTGCCGCAGCGGCAATTCAAGCTACCAATCCTGCAGAGCTTGAGCTGATGTCGATCAAATCGACGGTAAACATATCGGAAGAGATGATCGAACTACTAATTCAACCGGTAACGAGTGCACCCAGCTGGCGTGATGCACTCGATGAATTCGCACGTTTCGGCCCAATATCCGGAGACAGATCCACAAATGAGGCCCGAGTCCAACAACAAGCCCAAGATTTCCCGCTGCAAGCAATGCTTCCGCCTGAGCTGCTTGGAGGCGACGGGCTTCCTCGATTCTATGCGGACACTCCTGAGCGCCAGTTCGATGTCGCTCTCAGCAAAATCGAAAGCCAGCAAATTAAGATATACGGCGCTTTTCTAGCAGAAGCGCTGCACCGAATCGCCAGAACTCATGGAATACCGACCGAAGCAGATTTGACTGACTTCTTCCTTTCAAGGAAAACCGTCTCCGAAGTTATTGCTGGGGCACTGGCGCGCGCTCATATTCGATTCTGGACAGGCGATGCCGAGGCCGTCATGTTTTGCACTCCTCCCATCATTGAAGCCTTGGCCAGGCAGCTTGTCATTGATACGCAACAAGGCGTCTACAGGCTCCAGCGTCAAGATTCGCCAGGACAGTACCCAGGCCTCGGTTCCCTTCTAGGCACCCTGCTTACTGCAGGACTTGATCCGTCATGGTTCAGATATCTTCACACACTTTGCACAAGTATTGCGGGCATGAATCTTCGTAACGAGGTAGCGCACGGATTCACTTTCGGCCATAGCGCCTCTATTACAGCCACGCTACTACAAGCTGCTGGATACCTTTCCTGCTTGGCTGGCACTCCAGATGAGGCAGATTCAGACGAGGGCACCGGGTCAGCTGAGCCCGAGTAAGTACAGCTCGCTACGAGAATTTTCTAACCAAATTTGTGTAGCCAGCAATCGCTAATGTCGCAAGAAGCCACAGCGTTGCTTGAATGGCCCAGATGATGAGGGTAAAGGCTTGCCCCCACCGCGTACCAGTATCTAAATCGCAGCGGCTGCGTAGACCGGTAGAGCCAAGCGGCAGTCCACGATCGATTCCAAGTCCGATCAATTCGATCGAGGAGCAGGGCACTCCCTGGGCAGAGTTGGAAAACGCTCCCGTTTGAGCCGTCCGTTCGGCGGCTAGATGCCCAGGCCGCGTATCAGTTTGGCCGGCCACATAGCCAACGACGCCTGCAGAGAGCAACACCGCCAGCAGAACCCCAGCAAGCCGGCTAGTTCGATAGCCGAATCCAGCGACCATGCCAAAAAGACCATGCAGCAACCAAGAAAATCTTCCATCAAAGCTTTTCTGCGCTCGCGTTCTTCGATCTTGCTGTTGCGCAATGAGCACATTTTTAGCGTAGCCGTCGTGGCCGGTAGCTCGCTCTACGGAAGCAAGTTGCTGATACGGCTGAGCTTGATAACCGATGCTGTGATGCTTCAGAAAATGCAGCCACTGCCGCCAATCTGAACGCCCTAGTGACACATAAACGCACCCATCTACATTGATGCGGAAGTTGCTTGCATTGTCGCAATGCTCACCACGGCCCATATCCGGACAGATCGTCTTGTAGGGCAGGAGCAAACTTGAACCGACCTTGAGGCCTTCCCACTCCAATACATAGCGTGCACCCTGCAGACGAAGATCGAGGCATGTAAGTTGGCCCGAAACTTTCGCGCCAGGCAATCTAATCGTGCCGCCTCCTCCGGCACCACGTGCAGTCAGCCCCATTCTGAAATTTGCGCCCACCTCAAGCCCGTCCGCATGCAGCGCCGTTCCTTCTCCATTCTCAATGACTACGTCAGTGAAGTCCATCTGTTCACTGATACGCGCACCAGAAAGACGGACCATACCAGTTTCACTAGCGCCGACCGCACTGACTCCTATCCAAGCAAAATTTCCTTTTACCTGAATTCCTTCAAGATGCATTGCGGGGCCTGATTCATTTAAGGCCTCTACATCCTTCATCGTAAGCGGACGCTCTAGATGTGCGCCTGCAAGACGCAGCGCACCCCGATTGCCAGCACCACTAATGTCGACATTGGCGAATCGAACTAGACTTAGCTTCGCCCCCTCGCAATCCAGCGCAACACCGCAATCGTTGGAGATACTGCTTTTCGCAAGCTCAAATCCTTTAGCGACACTTATCCCCTGAGCGCGAAATGCGCCAAGTTCATGGTTTCCTCGTATTGCCATATTGCGACACAGAAGATCGCTTTCCGCCTTCATTCCATCGAAGCTGACTGCGGAACCAGACTCATTTTCCACGGTCAACTTATCAATAAGTACCTGGCCGCCCACAGTTACGTTCATCATCCTCAGGGTTCCCAATTCGCCAGCCCCTGAGGCGCGCATTGCAATCAGATAGAAATTACCGCCTACCTTCATTCCATCTGCAATAATGGCAGGACCCGAGGGATTGTCTATCTCCAAATCGTGAAACGTCAGTTGCCCGCCAATTGTCGCCGTACTAACACAAATGGCACCGCGGTCGCCAGTTGCACTGACTTCCATATTCCGAAAGAAGAGATCCGCGCCAACTCTCATGCCGTCCATAAGGAGGCACGACCCAGACTTATTGCTGACCTTTAGCCCGTCGCACACGAACTGCCCGGTTATGTGCGCAAGAATCATGCGCACGGTTCCGGTGTCTCTATCGGAATGACCAAATGCGCCCTCAAGAGACATATCTCCGTTGACGCGCAGGCCGTCCGCATACACGGAAGAGAACCGACTTCCAGACAGGCTCAGGCCACCGATCTTTGCATATTCAGCGGTAATCTCTCCGGAAATTTCGCAATTCACCAAACTTAGCCCATAGGGTACGTCCATGTGATCCAGAGCGAGATTCCCTGAAATTGCCGCTCCCCTAATTCGAACTCCGCGCGGATCGAGCTTTTTATCGCGATCTAGTAGGAGCTCGCGAATAACTCCCGACCTAATGATCGGAAGAGCGCCATCTTCTCCATGAGAGATATTGGGATCAGATTCAGCGTAGGTCCACTCGTCGCCGACTGCCGCAGCCTGGATCAGGTTGATTTCATGCTCGGTCAGAGGATGGAGAGCAGAGGGCCAGCCTGACGGAAGGTTCATACCGTGAATGTCGATCGCAGCAGCAGATCCGCTACTGCACGCCGGGTAGACAACCGCGTCGACCAGCCGTCAGGCTTCACTTCATGGTGCGGCGCATGGTGCGAACTGTGGCTAACCCGTGACCTTCGAGCACCTATGGTGCGAACTGGAGTTACTCAGAAGCGCTGGTAGAGAGCTTTTTGGTCCTCTAGAACGGCACTTCTAATCCCGAGGTCGCAGGTTCGAATCCTGCCAGGGGCGCCTCATGAAGTGGCCTCTGACCTGTGCAAACAGGTCAGAGGCCTTCTTGGTTTCCGCCCTGCTGCCCGATCCACGCACCCGTCACAGCGAGGAAGTGATCAGTGATCGCCTTCTCGGAAGGGCCGACAGCGAACTCCGCGCCGTCGAACTGGGTGTAGTGCGGGTAGGTGCTCAGCGAAGGAGCGAGCACCACGCGCCGGGTCGTCGGGTCGACCGCCAACAGGCCGCTGTCGAACAGCAGGTGCACGTCAGCGCGCAGCAGCACGCCTTCGTCGAGGTTGTGCGTCTCATGTTCGGCGAAGCTGCGAAGATGCGCCGCCTGCAACACTTCGGCCGGGCATCGACCAGTGATCGCGCACACGTGTCCGTAGCGTTGGATCAGCTTCTTCCGGAACTTGTCCTGGCCCTTGCGGGCCTTCGCCTTGATCTCACGCCGCCCACCCGTGGGCGCTACTCCGTCATCCTCGCCACCACGGACGTCCTTACCGGTGACGATGCGCCGTACCGACCTGATCTTCGCAACGGAACGGGCCTCGGCCGCTTGAGAGGGCAGTGACACGGCAACTCGCGCCAGCATCGCCTCGACCTTGTCGATGTCGAGGGGCTTGATCACGTCGTGCGCCGCCATGTCGGTGGACGCGTCCTTGAGGTCGTCGCTACTGATGGCCCCGTCGACCGCACGCCAGGTTCCGCCGTAGTACGCGACGTACTTGGTCACACCCGCTTGTCCGTCTTCATGATCGATGCGACCGATCCGGGCGATGCCGAGCACGTCCTCGTCGTCATGGATGACGACGACATGGCCTTCGCGGAGTTCCTGCGAACGACTGAAATTGTTGTCGTAGACGAAACTTGAACCCAGCACGCCTGACGAGCCGGCATCGCTGTCGTGCTTCCTCTCCGCGGAGAACAGTGCCCACGCCTTCGGCTCGTGTTCGGCACGGATTGCGGCAGCTCGGCGGTGCATCTCCGCCTCATCCGCGAGGAACTCACCGATGATGACCTCGTCCAGGGCTCCGCCACGGGTCCTCTTGCCCTTGTACTCAGGCAATCTGGTTCCGAGGTCGAAGAGCTTTCGCTGCACGCTGTTGACCGACCGGAAGTTGAGCCCGCGGTCCTGCGGAGCGTGAAACGGCAGTCGGCGCAGGAACGCCGCGAGGTGCTGCACAGCGGGATCGTTGACCCGCTGGGCCACCCGGTCGTTCGAGAACAACTGTGAGCAGGCAAGGGTCAGTTCCTCGCGTGTCCACTTGGGTGGGCGCAGCTCCCTCACCTCGAACCCCAACCCTTCCAAGAGCTGGTTGACGAGGTCGTCGTCGGCGACTTCCGGTGGGGTCAAGGGCACTTGGCCGGGCAGTCTGCCGTGAGCGGCAGCCGTGATCACCCGTGTGCCGTACCTGCGGGTGTCGTCTGCGATCACGTAGTTGCGGAACCGGTCGAAGCCGTGCTGGTTGCAGAACTCGATCAATCCCAGACGGTCGTGCTCCGCCATTGCCGTGCTAACCGCATCTGCGGTGATGTCCCCAAGACCCACCTAAGGACGATTTCAACCAAACGCCGAACAAACAGCCGCCATATGCCGCAATGAGGACTGCTATCGAGCGGCGACGCGCAGAACTGAATAATCGGGCGCGTGGACAAGACGCGGTTGGGCATTGGGCTGGTCGTCGGCGTGCTCGTGGTGCAGACGGCGGCAACCCTGCTGTGGGACCCCGACGCGACGCTGACCGGCATCGCCCTCGCCTTCAACGCCGTGGCCGCGGTGTCGACGTTCCTCTTCGTGCGGCGGGGCGGGCGGGCGGCCTGGGTGGTCGGCGGGTGGTGTGCTGGGTTCTTCGGGTGGCACGTGGTGGGGCTCGGTGAGCTGGCCGGCTGGTGGACGACCGGGCTGGACGCCGCGTTCCTCGTCGGGGGCGGGTACCAGGGCTCGGTCGTCTACCAGGCGGTGATGGCCACGGCTGCTGGGTTTGCCGTGCACCTGTTGTTGCCTCGTCAGCGCCAGGTTTCCGAGACGTAGGTGTCGAAGCTGGTGGCGGGGCGGTTCAGGAGGCGGGCGATGTCGTCCGTCGGGGTGGCCAGGTGGCCCTTGCGCATGGCCTCGAACATGCCGTTCAGTTCGGTGGCCACCTCTTCGGGGGCGCCTTGGGCGAGCAGGGCTTCGCGGTACTCGGCCGGGGTCAGCTTGACCAGTTCGATCTGGCGGGCGGTGGCTGTCGCGATCTTGGACACGGCTTCGGTGAAGGTGACTCCTTCGGGGCCGGTCAGGTCGTAGGTCTGGCCCTGGTGGTTGTCGGTGGTGAGGGTCAGGGCGGCTACCTCGGCGATGTCCTGGACGTCCACGAACGGTTCCGGGGTGTCGTCGACCGGCAGGGAGAGGCGGCCCGCCTCGATTTCTGGCTGCCAGATCTCCTCGGAGAAGTTCTGGTTGAAGTTGTTGGCGCGCAGGATGGTCCAGTCGAGGTCGCTCTCGCGGACCGCCTTCTCGGCGGCGTGCATGCTCTGGAAGACGTTCGGCGGGGTCTTGTCGAGGCCGCGGCCTGAGAGCAGGACCAGGCGGCGGAGGCCTGAGGCTGCGGCCAGCTCTACGAACGGGTGCGCTGCGGAGGGGTCTTCCGGGGCGATCAGGTAGGCGGCGGTGGCGCCGTGCAGGAACGGCTTCCAGGTCGACTGGTCGTTCCAGTCGAAGCCGGTCGCGCGGGAGGCCTTGCGGAGGGTGGCGCCGGCGGCTTCGAGGGTGCGGACCACGCGGCGGCCCGTCTTGCCGGTCGCGCCCAGGACCAGGATCTCTTCAGTCATGTTCTCAGCCAACCCGCCCGGGCCGCTAGACGACATGGGTGAGAGTTCATCGACGATGTTCGATCGTTCGGGCCGTATCGTGGACGGCATGAAGCCGTTCGACGAACTGCTGCGCGGGGTGCGCGCGGATGGTGCCGGGGTGCGCCGGACCGAGATCGACGGAACGCGGGTGTTGCCGGGGCTCACGTTGTACGCGGTGGCGTCGGGTGAGATCAGCGTGCGCGGGGAGACCGCCAAGGCCGGGGACGTGCTGGTGGTGCAGGAGTCCGTTGCGGCGCAAGGACGTGCGTCGGTGGTGAGCGGGACGTACGAGGTCACGGGGGCCGTGGCGCGCCGGCTCACGGCGGTGTTGCCGGACGCGCTGGTGGCGCCGGGCCAGGACGGGTGCGCGGAGTTCTACGCCAACATCGGCGTCGACGGGCCGAGTGTGGTGGCGGATCGGTTGCTGGACTGGCTGATGGTGTGCGCGCTCAAGGAGTGGTTCGACCGCGAGCACGGTGACGGGTGGCTGGGGGCCCAGGCCGACGTGGTGGTCGGGCCCGTTCTCGAGGCGATGCACGCGAGTCCCGAACGGGCCTGGACGCTGGCCTTGCTGGCCAAGGAGGCCGGGGTGGCGCGGACGACGCTGGCGAGCAGGTTCGCGAAGCTGGTCGGGGTGCCGCCGCTGACGTACCTCACGGAGTGGCGGATGGCGCTGGCGGCGGATCTGCTGGCCGAGTCGTCGGCGACGGTGGCGTCGGTGGCGCGCAAGGTCGGGTACGCGGACGCGTTCGGGTTCAGCGCCGCGTTCAAGCGCGTGCACGGGTTCAGCCCGAGCGAGTGCCGCAGCCGGTGCGCCGAGAGCGCGTGACGTCGAGGCAGCAGCGGACGAAGTCGACGGCTGCCTCGCCGGGGTCCGGCAGCCACGCCACGGCCACGTCGCTGGGGCTCACGCCCCTCACGGGCACGTAGACGATGTCCGGCCGCGAATAGAAGTGCGACGTGGACGCCGGAACCAGTGCGATGCCGCAGCCGCCGGCGATCGCGCCGAGGAACTCGTCGGGGTGTTCGGTCACGGCACCGACGCGGACCTCACGACCGTCCCTTTCGGACAAGGCCAGCCAGTGCTCGCGCCAGGTTCCCTTCAGGGCGGGGGCGACGATGACCGGGTCGTCCCACAGCTCGCAGAAGTCGATCGAGGCGCGGCCGGCCAGCGGGTGCGTGGAAGGCAGTGCCACGCAACGGGATTCGCTGAACAACGTCCGCACACCGAACGTCTCCTCGCCCGGGAAGGGTAATCGCAGCAACGCGACGGGCACGTCCGCGCCGGCGAGGCCCGCTGACGGATCCGACCAGGGCGCCTGCAACAGGTCGACCCGCCAGCCCGGCCGAAGCTTCCCGAACGCCCTGACGATGGCCGGCGTCGCGTCGTTCGCCGCGCTGGCCAGGAAACCGACGCGCAGCACGCGGCGAGGGCGCGGCCCGCCTCCGTCAGCCTCATCCCGGTGCTGGACCGCGTGAACAGCCGCACGCCCAGCTGCGACTCGAGGTGCTTGAGTTGTTTTGTCAGTGATGGTTGCGACACGAAGAGCCGGTGCGCAGCGCGCGTGAGGTTGCCCTCCTCGGCGATGGCGGCGAAATATCTCAGCAGCCTCGTGTCCACGTCCATGCCGTCAAGGCTATGAAGCCGGACATCAACCACGAGTGAGCCGACGACCGCGGTCATGGATACGGCCACCCGTTCGGCGTGCACACCTTCCCGTCCTGCGGGATGACCGCGCCCTGGGGCACGCCGTCGGTGATGCGGACGATCTCGTCGTTGGACACGCTGAACGTCTGCTGCATCATCACCGGCGCCGGCCCACCCGCGACGCCACAGGGCTGGTGGCCTTGCCCGAAGGCGTGGCCGACCTCGTGGTTGACCATGTACGCGCGGTACGCGTTCAGGTCCGGGAGGAACGCGACGGCGCCGCGGAACCAGCGGGCGGCGCTGAGGAACACGAAGTTGCCGTCGCGGCACGAGACGTCGACCGGGATCTCGAAGCCGCAGACGTTTCGCGCGGTCTGCTGGGACGTCAGCCGCACACGCACCGACGCGGCACCGGAGACGCGCTGCACCGAGCGCGCGCCACGGGCCGTCCAGCCACGTGGGTCGGCGAGAGTGGCGTCCACGAACGCCGCGAAGGCCTGTTCGTCGACGGTGATGCCGTTCTCGACCTCCACGGCGTAGGTCCGCAACGGGCCGATGCCCACGACCGGGCCCGAACCGGGGACCACGTGGAACGTGCCGGCCCCGGCCACCGGGAACTCCGGGCCGTCGGGCAGGTCGGAGCTGGACGCGTAGACGCGCGGCGGAGGCGGTGCCGGCGAGGACGGGACCTCGACGGGCGTGACGGCTGACGTGATCGACGACGTGGTCGGAGCGGCCGCGGGGGACGTCTCGCCTGCCAGCTGCGTCGTCGTCAGCAGGATCGCGGTCAGCGCGACCGCCGCCAGAGCCAGGTGGACCCTCATGACGGCAACGCTCGCCGGAACTGATGAAGAACCTGTTTACGTTCCGCTTGACTGTCATGAAGGCCTGCATACTTCGGACTGTGTGCGCCCACATCCTCGTCGCGGAGGACAACGTTCACCAGGCCGAACTCGTCCGCCGGTACCTGGAGCACGACGGGCATTCCGTGGTGGTCGTGCACGACGGACGGGCGGCGATCGACGAGACGCGGCGCCGCAATCCCGACCTGCTGGTCCTCGACGTGATGATGCCGCTGGTCGACGGCATCGACGTGCTGCGCGCCGTCCGGACCGAGTCGGACGTGCCGATCGTGCTGCTCACCGCGCGGTCCACCGAGGACGACGTGCTGCTCGGGTTCGACCTGGGCGCCGACGACTACATCACCAAGCCGTTCCGGCCACGGCAGATGGTCGCGCGGGTGCGGACGATCCTGCGGCGCACCGGGCGTGCGCGCGCGACGAACGCCACGGTGCTCAAGGTCGGCGATCTGACCGTCGACCCGATCCGGCACGAAGTGCGCATCAAGGACGAGTTGGTGAGCCTCACGCCCGCCGAGTTCCGGTTGCTGGCCAAGATGGCCGCACAGCCGCAACGGGTGTTCACGCGCGAGCAGCTGCTGGAGGACGGGTTCATCACCGCCCGCACGGTCGACGTGCACATGATGAAACTGCGCCGCAAGATCGAGCAGGACTCACGCCGGCCGGAACGACTTCTCACCGTCTACGGCATCGGATACAAGCTCGTATGAAAAGCCTGCTGGTCCGGTTCTTCCTGTTCTCCCTGGTGATCGCCGCCTGCTCGATCGCCGTCACGGCGTGGCTCGCGTCGCAGGCGACGACGGGTGCGATCCGGCAGGAGCAGGGCGACGCGCTCGAGACGGACGCACAGATCTTCGACGAGCTGGTGCGCTACGCGGCCACGCACAAGGACTGGACGAGCGCGAAGTCCGATGTGGACGGTATCGCGCAGAAGCACGGCCGCCGCATCGCGCTGACCGACGGCAACGGCACGACGCTGGTCGACACCGGCGGCGAGAACGCGCCGCAACTGCCCATCACCCCCAAGGCACTGGTCGACCCGTTGAACGTCAACGGAAAGATCGACCCAAGGGCGGTCGGGCCGTTCAAGCTCAACGACGAGGAGTACCGCACGCTGCGCGCCTATGCGGACCAGCTCCTCCAGTGCAACGGCAGGATCACGCTCGTGGAAGCGCCCAACGGCCGGCCGCGGCTGCCCGACCTCGGGCCCGGCGAGCTCTCGGTCTGGGAGGACTGCCCGGTCGGCTACCGCCTCTACACGATCACGGTGACGGAGAAGGCCGCGTACGGGCAGCTCCAGGCGCTGTTCACGAAATGTCTCGACCAGCGCGCCCCTGGCGGCAGGAACTACGACAGGCCGCTCACTCCCACCACCTTCGACTGGGAGGTCACGACTGTCAACGGCGCGCCGCCGGAGGTGGTGGCGTGCATGGACAGCTCGCGGCGCGAACAGCTCAGGCCGTACGTCGCGGCGCCGGCACAGCTGTTCCTCACCTCACCGACCGGCGACGAGCCGATGACGATCGACCTGTCGACGACCGGTGCCACCCGGATCACGCTGGTGGCGCTGGGAATTCTCTCCCTGGCCGGGTTCGCCTCGTGGCTCACCGCCACGCAGCTCGTGCGGCCGATCCGGGCCCTCACCGCCGCCACGAAACGCACCGCCGAGGGCGATCGGACGGCACGGGTGGACGGCGGCTCGGGCGAGATCGGCGAACTCGCGCGGTCGTTCAACGCGATGTCGGAGAAGCTCGCCGAGACCGAACGTCAGCGGCAGGCGATGGTCAGCGACGTCGCGCACGAACTGCGCACGCCGCTGGGCAACATCACCGGCTGGCTGGAGGCGACGCAGGACGGGCTGGCCGAACCGGACCCGCACCTGATCGACATGCTGCTGGAGGAATCCCTTCTGCTGCAACGACTGGTGGACGACCTGCACGACCTCGCCCAGGCCGACGCGGGCACGCTCCGGCTGCACCCCGAACCGATCGCACTGGACGACGTCGTGGACCAGGTCGTCAACGCGCAGCAGAACCGCGAGATCCTGCTGCGCGCCGAGACCACACCGGTGCACATCACCGCGGACCCGGTGCGGCTGCGGCAGGCGCTCGGCAACCTCGTCGCGAACGCCGTGCGCTACACCCCGCCGGGCGGCGAGGTCGTCGTGAAGCTGTTCCGGTGGCAGGACGAGGCGATCCTGGAGGTCACGGACACCGGCACCGGCATCGCGCCGGACGACGTGCCGCACGTGTTCGACAGGTTCTGGCGGGCGGACAAGTCCCGCAGCCGCCGGACCGGTGGCAGCGGGCTCGGCCTCGCGATCACGCGGCACCTCGTGGAGGCCCACGGCGGCGTGGTGTCGGTGACCAGCACCCTCGGCGAGGGGTCGACGTTCCGGATCAGCCTGCCGGCATGAGGCCGAGCAGGTCCACGTTGATCATTCCGGCCGCCTGGGCTCCCTGAGCGGCGGCGACGATCACGATGGCCGCCGGATCCGTGACGTTGCCTGCGGCGTAGACGCCGGGCACGCTCGTGCGTCCCTTCGCGTCCGTGCGCACGAACCTGCCGACCGGCGTTTCCTCGGTTTCGGCGCCCAACGCGAGCAGGAACTCGTCGCGCGGCTTCATCGGCGCGGAGTACACGAGCGCGTCGGCCGGTACCCGGTTGCCGTCGGAGATCACGGCGACCAGCCGGTCGTCCTCGACCTCGATGCCGTCGACCGACGGCACGTGGGTGACGTCGTCCGACCACTGCCGGACCAGCGCGACCTTCATCTCCTCGCCGAACACCACGAGCTTCTGGTCGCGGACCTCGTAGCCGTGGCAGTACGGGCAGCCGAAGACGTCCCGGCCCCAGCGTTCGCGCAGGTTGTCCGGCACCTCGTCGACCAGGCCGGTGGCGAACAGCAAGCGCTTGGCACGCACCGTGCGCTCGCTCAGGTCGACCGCGAACCCGTCGTCGAGCGCCGTGACGCCGCGAACCTCGTCGTTGACGATCTCTCCGCCGTAGCCCTCGACCTCGGCCCTTCCGTGCTTGAGCAGCTCCAACGGCGAGAAACCGTCGCGAGAGAGGTAGTTGTGCATGTGCGAGGCCGGGGCGTTGCGCGGCTCGGCACCGTCGACCACGAGCACGCTGCGACGCGCCCTGGTCAGCATCAGAGCGGCGCTCAGTCCGGCCGCTCCCCCACCAATGATCACCACTTCGTAAGTCATGCTCCGAGAGTGCGGTCGACAGTCCAGTTTTGGCAAAGTAAGTTGCTGTTATGGCAACAACCGTGGGGCAACGGCTCGCCGCGCTGCGAGCCGAGCACGACCTGACGCTGGCGACGTTGTCCGAGATGACGGGCATCTCGAAGTCGACGCTGTCGCGTCTGGAGACCGACCAGCGCAAGCCGACACTGGAGCTGCTGCTGCCGTTGTCACGGACCTACCAGGTGTCGCTGGACGACCTGGTCGGCGCGCCCGAGGTGGGCGATCCGCGCGTCGCGATGAAGCCGCGTCAGCTCGACCACGGCCGCGTCGGCATCCCGCTGACCCGCTCGATCGGGCCGCTGCAGGCGTGGAAAATGATCATCACGGACTCGGAGCTGCACGAACCGCGCGTGCACGAGGGCTACGAGTGGTTCTACGTGCTGAGCGGGCGGATCCGGATGCGGCTCGGCGACAAGGAGATCGTGCTGCGCGCGGGCGAGGTGGCCGAGTTCGACTGCCGGCAGCCGCACAGCTTCAGCAGCTCGGACGGCAGGCCCGCCGAGATCATCAGCCTGTTCGGCAAGCAGGGAGAACGCATCCACACCCGCGCGGCGCCGCCGAACAGGTCATAGTGGAGGCATGTGCCGAAACATCCGGGTGCTCCACAACTTCGAACCGCCCGCCACGTCCGACGAGGTGCAGGCCGCGGCGCTGCAGTACGTGCGGAAGGTGGGCGGGGCGACGAAACCGTCCGCGGTGAACCAGGCCGCGTTCGACAGGGCGGTCGCGGCCGTGGCGGCTGCGACGCAGGAACTGCTCGACGCGCTGGTGACCACGGCACCGCCGAAGGACCGCGAGGTCGAGGCGGCGAAGGCCAAGGCGCGGGCCGCCGAGAGGTACGGGAGCTAGTTCTGCGTGCGGGTGTCGAGGTACATGCAGATCAGCTTGGCCGCGATGCCCGCGGAGCCGACGATGAAGGCCTGGTCGGGGCCGAGCGTGACGGCGATGGCCCACAGCAGCAGCGCGATCAGCACGAGGATGACCGTCACCTGCATCGCGTGCGGCCAGTTTCCGGGGTGGACCAGCCACCTCGCCAGCTGCCGCGGCTGCGGAACCTCCACGTCACCCGCTCTATCGGGTGAACGCTCCGCCCTTACCGCCATCGTGCTCCCTCGCCGTGATTCCTCCTGACGAACTCATTCTCCTGAGTTGATCTTCTACGGAGGGTTACTTCCGCTGGTCTTGCGGTAAGCGTTCGGTGAGCGTCGGCGAACGGCAGACGAACGGTCATCCGCTTGATCGGTTGCCGGTCTGTCACCGTCCGTTTACCGATTGCGATCTAGGTCGCAACTCTGCGTGTCACCTACTCGGGTGACCGCTCAACGCTGCGTAGCGGTTGCGCCGTTCGGAGTAGACCCGTTTTTGTCAGACCCCTCGGATAACGTCAGGTGAAGCTCGCGGTACGAGGGGAGAAAACGTTGCCGGACAACAACGTCAGCGTCACCGCACTGTCGTTCACCGAGTACGTCATGAGCGGTCAGCGTGGACGCATCAACATCGTGTCGGAACAGCGGGGGATGTACCTGGCCTCCGATACGCGGGTGTGCGGGTTCTACAACCCGATCCGCGACGCCATGCGACGAGCGGTCAACTCGACCGAACCCGAGATCGAGCTCAAGAAGGCGATCATGAACGCCAACCGCACGGGGCAGCCGCGGGCGTTCGAGGAGATCGCCGACGGCTTCCTGCCCTGGCTGGCGTCGTTCAAGGCGACGGGGGTGCCGGTGGAGGGCGCCACCTACCGCGCCGGCGAGCTGACCTTGAAGGTGCGGCCGCACCTGGGGCTGCGCAAGAAGGACGGCACGACCTACGCGGTGCTCGTGCACACCAAGGAGGTGCCGCTGACGAGGGAGGCGGCCAACGTCGGGCTGCGGATCCTGCAGCACACGGTCGCGGACACGCTGCCCGGCGCCATCCCGATGGTGCTCGACGCGCGGCGCGGCAAGGCGTACCAGATGCCGGCGCGCACGAACCTCGGCAAGCTCGACGTGCTGATCGCCGCCGAGGCGATGGGGTACGTGACGCACTGGAAGCTGTCCGGCCTGTTCGAGTCCGTTCAGGTCGGGTAGGGGGAGGGGACGACACGGTCCGCCTTGGGGGGGCGGGCCGTGTCGTCGGCACTGCTTGCAGGGGGAGAGTTGTCCAGAACCGAGGATCTCGTCGCGCTGCTCGGGTGGGAGCAGCGCGACGACGCACGGGCGCTGTCATGGGGTCCGGTGGAGGAGCGGCTGGGGTTCGCGTTTCCAGTGACTACAAAGAGCTGATGTCGGCGTTCGGCACCGGCTGTTCCCCGATCCGAACGGGCTCATCCCGTGGGCAGAGGCTGGAGACGCCTGGTCGATCTTCTGGCGAACCGACCGCGGCGGCCCCGACGAGTGGACCGTCGTGTACTGCGACGCGGAGTTCTCCGAATGGGCCGAGTACGCCGGGTCGTCGACCGAATTCCTCCACGACCTGCTCACCGGGGAGGTCGAGTCCGAACTGGACGAGTACGGGCCGCCGTACGACCTGACGTTCGCCGCTCCTCCGCAGAGGCAGCCCGGATGAGCAGCGAGCCGAGAAGCGCGGACCTCGTCAGGTTGCTCAAGTGGGAACTGAAGCGTGAGCCTGAGCGGTCCTGGGACGAGGCCGGGGAACACGTGGGGCTCGCGTTCCCCGCGGACTTCAAGGAACTGCTGTCGGCGTTCGGCAGCGGTGTCTTCGATCACGTCGTAAAGGTGACGTCCCCTGTCTTCGACGGCCTCGTCCAGTGGGGTCGAGCCGGGAGGTGCACCCTGTTCTGGCGCACCGGCACAGGCGCCCCGGATCAGTGGACGGTCACCTGGTGCGACGCCGAGTTCTCCGAGTGGGACAGCTACGACGGGCCGGCGTCCGCGTTCCTCCACGACCTGCTCACCGGGAAGATCACGAGCAGGCTCATCGAGTTCATGCCCGCGCGAACCAGGATTCTGGCCTGCCTAACAGGTCTTGAGCAGCCCGGCCAGCGCGTCGTGCTCGGCCTGGTCCACGGTCAGCTTGTAGGTGATCTTCACCGAGATCCAGTGCTGCGCGTACGTGCACCCGTACGCCGTGACCGGCGGCTTCCACTTCGCCGGGTCCTGGTCACCCTTGGAGCGGTTGGACTTCGCGGTCACCGCGATCAGCTGGATGCCGCCGAGGTCGTTGGCGAACGCCTTGCGCTCGTCGTCGGTCCACTTGTCGGCGCCCGACCGCCACGCTTCGGCCAGCGGCACGGTGTGGTCGATGTCGACCTCGCCCGCTTCCTTGATCACCACGCCGTCGTAGACGCTGTTCCAGGTGCCCGAGGTCGCCTTGCAGTCCTTGTCCGTCTTCACGTCGGCACCCTGGCGCTGCAGCACGATCTCCCTGG
The DNA here is from genome assembly GCF_033949925.1 of Lentzea kristufekii. Classification (NCBI taxonomy): domain Bacteria; kingdom Bacillati; phylum Actinomycetota; class Actinomycetes; order Pseudonocardiales; family Pseudonocardiaceae; genus Lentzea; species Lentzea kristufekii. The sequence goes on along the minus strand of NZ_JAXAVV010000013.1, from coordinate 76,045 downwards.
TGTCACAGGAGTTCCCCTGCGAGGCCCAGTGCGGGAAGCGGTCGCGGCTGTAGCCGGCCATCTTGCTCTCCGGCGCGATCTTCAGCGCGGCGAGGTCCGACGAACCGGTCGGAACGGGCGCTGGCGTCGTGGGCGGATTCTGCTGGGACGACTGGAGATTCGTGAGGTACCAGCCGACCGCCACGAGCAGCACGAAGACCACCAGTGACGTCACCGCCGCGCGATTCATGCGCCCATGATCGACCATGCTGATCACGGACCGGTCACCCGGCCCGCGATCAGCGTGTCGGGGCTACGGACGCGAGGTCAGGTAGCCGCCCATGTGCTTGAAGTACTCGTGCGCCTTGAGCTCGGTGCCATCGGCGGTACGAACCTTCTTGACCAGCAACGCCTTGCTCCTGCCGCGCCGGGCCTCGGCGCCGGCGACGATCGCCACGCCGTCGCCCTCGCGGTAGAAGATCCGGCCGGGAGTGCCGCCGTAGACCTCGGCGGAGACGTCCGCCTCGATGATCTCCAGGCGCTGGCCGCGGTGGAAGCAGAACGCGCTCGGGTACGGCGCGCACTGCGCGCGCACCAGGCGGTCCAGCTCCTCGGCGGTCCAGGTGAAGTCGATGCGCAGGTCCTCCTCGGCGCGCTTGTGGAAGAACGAGGCCTGCGAACGGTCCTGCTTCTGGAAGTCCGTGCGGCCGGACGCGATCTCGGCGAGGCCGTCGACCGTGATCGGGCCGAAGAGCTCCAGCGTCTTCTCGAACAGCACGGCCGTCGTGTCGCGCGGACCGACCGGGACCGAGCGCTGCAGCACGATGTCGCCGGCGTCGAGCGTGTCGTCCATCATGTGCGCCGTCACGCCGACCTCCTTCTCGTCGTTGAGAAGCGCCCAGATCAACGGCGAGAAGCCCGCGTACTTCGGCAGCAGCGAGTCGTGCACGTTCAACGTGCCGTGCTTGGGCAGCGCGAAGACCTGTGGCGGGATCCACGTCCGCCAGTTGCAGGCGACGATCACGTCCGGCTCGGCGGCCTTGAGCGCGTCGAGCAGCTCCTGGTCCTCCGGGCGCTCGCGGACTAGGACCTCGACGCCGTTCTCGCGGGCCAGGTCCTCGACCGAATCGCTCCAGACCTTCTCGTACGCGCCCTCTCCCTTGGGGTGGGTCACCACCAGGACGACCTCGTGCTCGGACGCCAAAAGTGCCTGCAGGGTGCGATGACCCCAGGTCTGGAACCCGAACATGACGACCCTCATGGGGGTGTCCTCCTTCACTCCGGTGCGATACGGTCAGGCTAACCTAACTGACGGCTTGCGGAGATAGCTTAGGCTGCCCTAAGTTCGGTGCTCATGCATCCGATCTACGACATCGTCGGTATCGGGTTCGGTCCTTCGAACCTGGCGCTCGCCATCGCTCTGACCGAGCACAACGAGCAGGCCGAAACCCCTGTTACCGCGGTGTTCCTGGAACGCCAGGAGGCGTTCGGCTGGCATCGGGGCATGCTCCTGGACGACGCCACCATGCAGGTGTCGTTCCTCAAGGACCTCGTCACCATGCGGAACCCGACCAGTCGTTTCTCGTTCCTGTGCTACCTGCGGGACCGCGGCCGGCTGATCGACTTCGTCAACCACAAGAACCTGTTCCCGCTGCGCGTCGAGTTCCACGACTACTTCGAGTGGGCCGCGGCCCAGGTCGACGACGTGGTCTCCTACGGCACCGAAGCCGTTGGTGTGGAAGCGATCCAGGACGACCTGTTCGAGGTGACAACGGCCACTGGTGACGTGTACCACGCCCGCAACCTCGTCTTCGCGACCGGACTGCGCCCGACGGTGCCCGAGGGCATCGCGCTGTCGGACCGCGTGTGGCACAACAGCGAGTTCCTGCACCGCGTCGGCACGCTGAAGGACCCGAAGCGCTGCGTCGTCGTCGGTGCCGGGCAGAGCGCCGCGGAGGCCGTGGCGTACCTGCACCGCGAGTTCCCCCGCGCCGAGGTGTGCTCGGTGTTCTCCCGCTACGGCTACTCCCCCGCGGACGACAGCTCGTTCGCGAACCGGATCTTCGACCCCGAGGCCGTCGACCACTACTACGACGCCCCGGACGCCGTGAAGCAGCGGCTGATGGACTACCACCGCAACACCAACTACTCCGTGGTCGACGTCGACCTGATCGCGCAGCTCTACCGCACCGCGTACCAGGAGAAGGTGCTGGGCACCGAGCGCCTGAAGATGATGAAGATGACCCGGCTCGTCGCGGTCGAGGAGTCGGCGGACGGCGCGCGTGCGGTGATCCAGTCGCTCATCACCGGTGAGCAGGAGTTCGTCGACACCGATCTCGTGCTGCTCGCGACCGGCTACGACGAGGCCGCTCCGGTCCTCGGTTCGCTGGAAAAGACCTGCGCACGCGACGAGGCCGGCCGTCTGGTCGTCGGCCGCGACTACCGCCTTCAGACGTCGCTCAGGGGCGGCCTCTACCTGCAGGGCGGCACTGAGCACTCGCACGGCATCACGTCGTCGCTGCTGTCCAACGTCGCGGTGCGGTCGGGTGAGATCCTGACGTCCGTGCTGACCAACACTCCCGTGCCGGTCCTCGCGACCGCGTGAAACTCGATCTCAAGCTGACGGGCTGCCGGGCCATCACGATGGACCCGGCACGCCCCGCCGCGCACACGATCGGCATCTGGCAGGGCCGCATCGCGGGCCTGGACGAGCAGGTCGCGGACCTGCCCGCGAACGAGACCGTCGACCTGGGTGGAGCCGTGGTGCTGCCCGGTTTCATCGACGCCCACACGCACCTCGCGTGGAACGGCCGCCGCGCGATCGACATCACCGGCCTGACGACGGTCTCGCAGATCCTCGACCGCCTCACCGATGCTCCCGGCACGGGCTGGATCGAGGCGTCCGGCTACGACCGCCGGATCATGGACCGCCCGCTGACCGCGCTGGACCTCGACCGGATCAGCGGCGGCAGGCCGGTGTACGTCGCCGACCTGTCCGGCCACGCCTGCGTCGTGAACTCCGTGGTGCTGAAGCGACTTCCGGAGATCACGAGCGACGGCTGGCTGACCGAGAACGAGCAGCTGGCCGCTCGCACGTTGCGGCTGCCGTACTCGCTCGACGAGATCACGGCCGAACTGCACGAGAGCGCCCGTCAGGTGCTGTCCGAGGGCATCACGATGTGCGCGGAGGCGGGCATCGGCGCGGGCCTGATCGCCAGCAGCCCCCTCGAAGCCGCCGCGTACCAACGCGCCCGGCTGCCGATCCGCGTGCAGCTCATGGTGTCCGCGCACGTCCTGCACGACGTCGCCGCCGACCCGTCCGACGGCGTTCCGCGCGCGATCGACCTCGGGCTGCACACCGGTTTCGGCGACGACATGCTGTCGTTGGGAGCCCTGAAGCTGTGGACCGACGGCGGCATGATGGCGCGCACGGCCGCGTTGTCCGAGCCGTACCTCGGGACCGGTGACTCGGGTCAGCTCGCCGAGTCCGAGGAGTCCATGCGGGCCGCGATCATCGACGGCCACCACGCCGGCTGGCAGCTCGCGATCCACGCGATCGGCGACAGGGCCATCGACTTCACCCTGGACGCGGTCCAAGAGGCGCAACGACAACGCCCGCGGCCCGACGCGCGGCACCGCGTCGAGCACTGCGGGCTCGTCCGCCCGGACCAGCTCGGCCGGATCGCCGCGCTCGGCATGGTTCCCGTCGTCCAGCCGACGTTCCTCCACTCCTACGGCGACGACTACAGCGAGATCATGGGCCCGCGCCGAGCACCGTGGATGTACCGCGGACGTTCGTTCCTCGACCACGGCATCACCGTCGCGGGCAGCTCGGACCGGCCGGTCGCCGACGGAGCCCCGTTGCGCGCCATCGAGTTCATGGTGCGCCGGAGGTCGTCCAGCGGCCGGGCGGTCGGACCGGACGAGGCGATCACCGTGGAGGAGGCGATCCGCGCGTACACGCTCGGCAGCGCCTACGCGTGCCGCAAGGAGCACGTGCTGGGCAGCCTCACCCCGGGCAAGCTCGCGGACCTGGTCGTGCTCGGCGAGGACCCGCGCACGAGCGACGCCATCGCGGAGATCCCCGTGCTCGCCACCGCGGTGGGCGGCACCCTCATGACTCAGCGATCTTCTTGATGGCGGCCAGCCGCTGGTCCCACTGGGAGGCGAGCGAGGCCATCCAGGAGGCGGTGGCGTCGAGCGCGTCCGACCGGACGGAGAAGTTGTTCTCCCGGCCGGCGCGCTCCGAGGCCACCAGCTCCGCCTTCTCCAGCACACCCAGGTGTTTCACGATCGCCTGCCGGCTCACCGGCAGTTCGGCGGCGAGCGCCGACGCCGACGCGGCCCCCTTCGCCGCGACCAGGTCGAGGATCCGCCGGCGCATCGGGTCGGCGAGCGCGGCCAAGACGTCATCGACCTGACTCACTCGCGCACCCCTTCTGCAACCCGACGGTTGCAGAAAAGGCTACTGCAGGTGGAAGGTCGCGGCCAACGTCGTCAGGCGGTCGGTGATGTCGGCGTGGACGTTCGCGCGGCGGACCCAGTTCTCACTGCCGGACGACGCGGACGGCGGCGTGCCCAGCGGCGTGACCGCGTCCGTGACGCCGTACTCGAGCCGGTACGCGAGCACCGCGATCGCCGACTCGAGCCAGAACGACGGGTCCGGCGTCGGGATCTCGCCCAGCCCGACCCGGAACCACACCGGCATCCGCGCGTACTGCCCGAGCGCCTCCGAGATGCGCCGCGCGGCTGCGTCCTTGATCTCGCCGCGAGCCTTGTCCCCCGCGAGCACGGCCTCGGTGCGCCACTGTTCGCCCATCGCGTCCTCGTCGGCCTCCAGCCGCTCGGCGGCCCGCTGCGCGCTGGCCTCGTTCGCGTTGATCAGCCACTCCATCTGGCGCACCTCGTGCGACAGCGCGTCCCGCTCGAACCGGGGCACCCGCCCACCGTCCAGTTTGGACCTGGCCTCGTCGCGGCGGGCCTTGAGCCCGTCGAACTCGAGCACCTCCTGCTTCAGGGCGACCCGAGCCGCGTCAGCGAGGATCTCCTGCTCGGCGTCCCACGCCGTGCGCAGTGCCTCGACCAGCGGCTCGACCTCGCCGGTCACCGCGTCGAGGTCGGCCAGCGGCCCGTCCCCGGCACCGGACAACCGCCGTTCCAGCACCGTCAGCCGGGCCGTGACGCGCTCGAGCTCCGCCGTGAGCTGACCGACGTGACTGATCAACGTGGCGACCTGCGGCTCGACCACGTCGAGCCGTTCCTTCTCCGTGGGCACGCGACCAGCGAACCGGACACAGTGGACCGGGAAAAGCGGGTACCCGACGAATGCACGCATTAGAGGCGTGGTTCCGCCCGGCCGTGGCGCCCACCCTCACGCACCGTCACCGCAGTGGGTGAACCCGGACAAAACGAGGTATTAATAGAAAATGGCGACCTCCGTTACTGAGACCGAACGCAAGTACGAGGCACCATCGGACGCGAGTCTGCCGGACCTCACCGAGATCACCGGCGTGGCGACCGGCCCGGAAGAGTTCGATCTCGAAGCCACCTACTTCGACACCGACGACTACCGCCTGGCCCGCGCCGGCGTGACGCTGCGCAGGCGGGTGGGCGGCAACGACGAGGGCTGGCACCTCAAACTCCCGGCAGGTGAGGACTCCCGCCAGGAGCTCCGCGTCCCACTGGGCCGCGCCGTGAAGAAGCCCCCGAAGGACCTCTCCTCCCTGGTCCGCGCCCACACCAGGGGCGGCGACCTGAGCCCGGTGGCCGAGATCCGCACCAACCGCCGCCGCTGGCAGCTCACCAACGGCAACGGCGACATGCTCGCCGAGGTCGTCGACGACGTGGTCACCGCCCAGACCATGGGCTCCTCCACCACGACCACCTCGTGGCGCGAGATCGAGGTGGAGCTCGGCGAAAGCGGCGACCGCGCCCTTCTCGACACGGTCGAACGCCACCTGGGCGACGCGGGCATCGTCCCGTCGTCCTCCAAGTCCAAGCTGTCCCAGGTGATCGGCGTGAAACGGGACTCCGGCCCGACCCTCGGCAAGAAGCCGACGGCAGGTGACGTGGTCCTCGCGTACCTCTACGAACAGCGAGCCGCACTCCAGAACCAGGACCCCCGAGTCCGCCGCAACGAGGACGACGCCGTCCACCAGATGCGAGTGGCCACCCGCCGCATGCGCTCGGCCCTCCAGGCCTTCGGCAAGATCGTCGACCGCGAGCAGACCCGCGCCCTGACCGACGAACTGAAGTGGCTGGCCTCCGTCCTGGGCACCTCGCGCGACCTGGAAGTGCTCCGCATGCGCTTCGAGGAGGGTCTGCACGCCCTCCCGCCAGAACTGGTCCTGGGCGACGTGGCAGCCCGCACGACCCGTCACTTCGCCCCGCTGGAAGCCAAAGCGCACAAGGACTCCGTGGCCGCGCTGAACAGCGAGCGCTACTTCACCCTCCTCGACACCATCGACACGCTGCTGACCGCGCCCCCGCTCACGTCCGTTGCCTCGGGCAAGGCGAAGGACGTCCTCCCGCGCCTGGTGGAAAAGGCCCGCCACCGCCTGGACGTCCGTGTGGAGGAGGCACTGGCCACCACCGACAGCGACGAACCCCTGCACGAGGCCCGCAAAGCGGCGAAACGCCTGCGCTACTCGGCCGAGGTGGCCGAGCCCGCACTCGGCAAGCACGCCAAGGCCCTGCGCAAGCGGGCGAAGGACGTCCAGACCCTGCTGGGCGACCACCAGGACTCGGTGGTCGCACGCCCGGTCCTGCTGGAACTGGGCAGGGGCGACGAGAACGGCTTCACGTTCGGCGTGCTCTACGGCAAAGAGGTGGAGCTGGCGCACAGGACGGAAGCAGCTCTCCCGGCCCTGTGGCACAAGCTGAGCAAGGAGCACCTCTAGACACACGGGCAGAGCGGCGAAATTGGTCTGAACCTTGACACCGAATCCCCGCCCCTGAAACCGTGACCGAACGCCGCCAGGTCCCCCCATGCCCTGTGGAGGATGGCGTGAAAGCGAAACGACTGCAGGCCGCACTGGCGGCGCTGGTGATCGCCGGATCAGGAGTGCTGGTGACCGACACGGCAGAAGCGGCAGCCCCGGCCCTGTTGCAGGAGCTCGTTCCCCAGCCGGTCCAGGTGCGGCCGCGCCCGGACATCACCTTCACCCTCACCGCAGCCGCCAAGATCCAGCTGACGACCCAGGACGCCCGCAAACCGGCCGAACTGCTGGCGAAGGTACTCCGTCCCTCGACGGGCTACGCCCTGCCGGTCACAGACGGCATCTCCGGCGACGGCGTGGTCCTGACCGGCGGCGCGGACCCCAAGACCGGCCCCGAGGGCTACCAGCTGGACGTGACCCCGAAACAGGTGGTCATCCGGGCGAACTCACCGGCCGGCCACTTCAACGGCATCGCGACCCTGCGCCAGCTCCTCCCGCCCAAAACCGAGGCGAAGACCAAGCAGCCAGGCCCGTGGACCGTGCCGGGCGCCAGCATCCTGGACCACCCCAGGTACCACCACCGGGGCGCGATGCTCGACGTCTCCCGCCACTTCTTCACCCCGGACCAGGTGAAGCGCTACATCGACCAGATCGCCGCCTTCAAGATCAACTACTTCCACCTGCACCTGTCGGACGACCAGGGCTGGCGGCTGGAGATCACCAGCTGGCCCGAGCTGACCAGGATCGGTGGCAGCACGGAGGTCGGTGGCCGGACGGGCAAGCTCTTCTACACCCAGGACCAGTACAAGGATCTCGTCACGTACGCGGCGAACAGGGGCATCACGGTCATCCCCGAGTTCGACATGCCGGGCCACACCAACGCCGCCCAGGCGAGCTACGCCGAGCTGAACTGCGACGGCAAGAAGCGCCCGCTCTACACCGGCACCGAGGTCGGCTTCAGCTCCCTCTGCATCAACAAGGACATCACCTACAGGTTCGTCGAGGACGTGGTCCGGGAGGTCTCCGCGATCACGCCCGGCCCGTACTTCCACATCGGCGGCGACGAGGCGCTCAGCACCCCTGACGCCGACTACGTGACGTTCATGAACCGAGTGCTGCCCATCGTGAAGAAGTACGGCAAGACCACCACCGGCTGGCACGAGTTCATCAAGACCACCGAGGACACGGCCGTCGTCCCGCAGTTCTGGGGCACCACGACGACCGACGCCAACGTGGCCGCGGCGGCCCAGCGCGGCAACAAGGTGCTGATGTCACCGGCGAACCGCATCTACCTCGACATGAAGTACGACAAGAACACCAAGCTCGGCCTGGACTGGGCGGGCCTCGTCGAGGTCAGGGACGCCTACAGCTGGAACCCCGGCGCGTACCTGCAGGGCGTGACCGAGGCGAGCGTCCGCGGCGTCGAGGCTCCACTGTGGACGGAGACCATCAAGACCTCCTCCGACATCGAGTACATGGCGTTCCCGAGGCTTCCGGTCGCGGCCGAGCTCGGCTGGTCTCCGGCCGCGGTCCACAACTGGGACCGCTTCGCACCGCGCCTGGGCGCGCAGGGGCCGCGCTGGAAGGTCCAGGGCGTCAACTTCTACGCGAGTCCTCAGGTGCCGTGGAAGAAGTGACTCAGAAGTGGCCCTGCCCGCGGTCGGAGTAGCTGACCAGCAGGTGCTTCACGCGGCGGTACTCGGCGAGCACGGCGGTGTTCGCCGGGTACGCGTGGTAGTTGTTGACCCACACCCGTTCGGCGCGCAGGTCCTGGCCGACGTTGTGCGCGAGTGCGACGTCGCGGCACCAGATGCCGGCGCCGAGCTGGGCGACGGCCTCGTTGGCGATCTTCAGGGCGTCGTCGCGGTCGTCGAACCTGGTCACCGACACGACGGGACCGAGCACGTCGTCGGTGAACACGCCCGAACGGTGGTCGCCCTCGAAGATCGTGGGCTGCACGAAGTGCCCGGAGGCCTCACCGCCGGTCACCAGGCGAGCGCCCTCGGACTTGCCGCGCTCCACGTACGCAAGAACTCGATCGCGTTGCGCAAGACTCACGACAGCGCCGACCATCGTGTCCGTGTCGAGCGGGTCGCCCGCACGCAACGCCTCCGTGCGGACCGTCGCGAGGTGCAGGAACTCCTCGTAGACGGCGGTCTGGATCAACGCGCGCGACGGGGCCGTGGAGATCTCGCCCTGGTTGGCCGCGAACATCGCGAAGCCCTCCAGCGCCTTGTCCAGGAAGCTGTCGCGCCGCGCCATGACGTCGGAGAAGAAGATGTTCGGGCAGCGGCCGGCGACGACGGGGTGGTCGTCGGAGCCGGTGACGACGTTGACGACGCCGGGCGGCAGCAGGTCGGCGATCACGCCCAGCAGGACGTGGATCGACGCCGGGGTCTGCAGGGCGGGCTCCAGCACCACCGCGTTGCCGGCGGCCAGCGCGGGTGCGAGCACCCGGCAGGCGTTCATCAGCGGGAACGTCCACGAGATGCGCTCGTGCACGACGCCGATCGGCTGGAACGAGCGGTAGTCGAAGGTGCTGCGGCCGAGCTGCTCGACCTCGCCCACCTCGGCGCGGACGACGGCGGCGTACTGGCGGAACAGCTCGATCAGCATCGGCACGTCGGCGACCAGGGCCTCACGGACCGGCTTGCCGTTGTCCCACGTCTCGGCGACGGCGAGTTCGGTCGCGTGCTCCTCGATGCGGTCCGCGATCTCGCACAGCACGGTGGCGCGTTCTCGGGGCGTGGTGTTCCCCCACGCGCGTGCGGCGCCACTGGCCGCGTGCATCGCACGGGCGCGGTCGGCGTCGGTGCCGCGGGCGACCTCGGTGAAGACGTCTCCGGTCACCGGAGTGACGTTCTCGACGTACTCGCCGGTCACGGGTGACACGTAGTCGCCGCCGATGAAGTGGTCGTACCTCGCTCGGTACGCGACCACGCTGCCGGGCTGCCCCGGCGCCGCGTACTGCGTCATTCTCGACTCCCTGCCAGAGATGGCCCACTCGATGCCCGGGGTGGGGAAAATGAGAAAGTAGGCAGCAGAACGTTGCATGGTCGTTGCAAGCCGTGGATGGATCAATGACCCACGAACCCGGGCAACACGCACTGTTGCTGAGTCGAGTCAGAGAAGCCGTGTTGAGTGGTACTCACACGGTTGATTTGCCACGCTCGGTGATTTCGGCGTCGTGGCAGCGGTCACTAGCCGCCAACGTCGATCCCGACCTGCACACCGCGCCGACCGTGTTCGCCGCCGACGAGCTCTCCGACCTGCGCGAACGTCATCCGCTGCACCCGACGCTGCCGCTGCTGCGCGAGACGTTGCTGGGCTTCGCGGAAGAGGCGAAGCACATCATGATCGTCGCGGACGCCCAGGGCCACATCCTGTGGTGCGAGGGTTCCAAGGACACCCGCGGCAGCGCCGAGGACGTCGGCCTGGCGGAGGGAACGCTCTGGTCGGAGGGTGCGGCGGGGACGAACGGGATGGGCACCGCGCTGGCGGTGAACTCCCCCGTCACAGTCCACTCGGCCGAGCACCTCGTGCGGACCTACCACCACTGGACCTGCGCGGCGAGCCCGATCCGCGACCCCGATACGGGAACCACGATCGGGGTCGTCGACCTCAGCGGCCCGATCGAGACCGTTCATCCCTCGATGGTGGCGCTGGTCTCGGCGTCGGCCCGCCTCGCCGAGTCGGAGATGCTCGCCCGGATGCACGCGCAGGACGAGGAACTGCGGGCGCGCAACATGCGCCACCTGATCGCGTTGCGCGGCGAGCCCGGCGCGTTGCTCAGCCCGACCGGCCGGGTCGTGGCCGTCGAGCCGTACGGACTGCTGCCCTCGCGCGTCGACGTCTCCACGGACCGGGTCGAGCTCCCGGACGGCCGCGAGGCGGTGCTGGAGCCGCTCGCCCACGGTTATCTGCTGCGTGTTCCCCGGCAACGGCACGTGCGGCGCAGCGTGCTGTCGCTGTCGTTCCTGCTGCCGGAGCCCAAGGTGGTGCTGGACGGCCGCGAGGTGCCGATCTCGTTGCGGCACGCGGAGATCCTGGCGGCGCTGACGTTGCAGGGCAGGCTGACGGCCGGCCAGCTCGCGTTGCGCCTCTACGGCGAGCGCGGCAACCCGACGACCGTGCGCGCCGAGCTGCACCGGCTGCGGGCCCAGCTGGGTCCGGACGTCCTCGCGACCAGGCCGTACCGGCTCACCGCCGACGTCGAGACCGACTTCCTGGCGGTGCGGGCCGCTCTCAAGGCAGGTGACGTGCCGCTGGCCGCGAGCAGGTACCGCGGCTCCCTGCTGCGCCGCTCCGAGGCACCCGTCGTGCTGGCCGAGCGGGACGACCTGGCGACCGGGGTGCGCAAGGCGGTTCTCCAGCGCGGCGACGCGAACGCGCTGTGGACGTTCACCCAGACCGACTCCGGCGAACACGACGTCGAGGCGCTGGAACAGCTGGTCAAGCTGCTGCCGCCGGACGACGTCAGGCTCGCCATCGCCACCGCGCGGCTCCGGAGACTCAGTCAGGACGATTGACAAGACTCTCGCAAACTGAATATCTTCGTTGCTAAGAGACTTAGCGACGGGGGTTGTCATGCGCGTACTCATCATCGGAGCGGGGACCGGTGGCCTGTGCCTGGCGCACGGGATGAAGAAGGCCGGCGTGGACGTGGCGCTGTTCGAACGCGACCGCACGCCGCGCAGCATGTTGATCGGCTACCGCGTCGGGATCAGCCCGGACGGCAGCAAGGCGCTGCACAGCTGCCTGCCGCCGGACGTCTTCGCCGAGTTCGTCCGCACCACCGCCCGGCCGCCGCAACGAATAGTCATGCGGACCGAGAAGTACAAGGAGCTGCTGGTCGGCGACATCGACACGGACCGCGACGACAGCCGCAGCGAGAAGTCGGTCAGCCGGATCGCGATGCGCACGGCGTTGCTCGGCGGCCTGGACGACGTCGTCCGGTTCGACAAGACGTTCACGCACTTCACCCAGAACGACGACGGCACCGTCACCGCGTTCTTCCGCGACGGCACGTCCGAGACCGGTGACGTGCTGGTGGGCGCGGACGGCGCGCAGTCGAAGGTGCGCAGGCAGTACCTGCCGGAGGCAAAGGTGGTCGACACCGGCATCACGTCGATCGCGGGCAAGCTGCCGCTGACCGACGAGAACGCGAAGCTGCTGCCACCGCTGGCCGACGGCGGCATCACGTTGCTGTTCGGACCGCACGGTGAGTTCGTGATCATCCACGTGATGCGCTTCGACGGCACGGGTGTCGAGGACGACTACATCATGTGGGGCTACGCGGCCTCGCACGACAAGTTCCCGGACATGGAGGGCATGAGCCAGGCAGAGCTCAAGCAGGTCGTGCTGAACCTGACCCCGAGGTTCCACCCGCACCTGCGCAAGCTCTTCGCGCTGGCCGTTCCGGAGACCGTGTTCCAGATCAGGGTCCGCACGTCCGAACGGCTGCGGCCGTGGCAGCCGAGCAACGTCACGATGATCGGCGACTCGGTGCACCTCATGACACCCGGCCGCGGCATCGGCGCGAACACGGCGCTGCGGGACGCGGAACTGTTGTGCCGCAAGCTCGTCGAGGCCCACGCGGGCAAGGACGCCGTGCAGGCGATCGGCGAGTACGAGCAGGAGATGATCGAGTACGGGTTCGAGGCCGTGGAGGCGTCGCGCGAGATGATGGACGGCTCCAGCCTGGCCCACAAGCCCGTGATCGGACCGGTCGTGGCGGCGTTCTCGCGGACGTTCCTGCGCGTGACCAACGCCGTGCCGGTGCTCAAGCGGAAGATGCTGGCCCAGGACGCGGCGGAGCGTGATCACGTAAGTTCTGACCATGAGGTTGTTCACGCCCGGTGAGGTCGTGGTGCGGCGTGAGGTGCTGCACGGCAAGGTCTGGTCGGAGATGCCGACCAGGGTGGTCGTCGACGAGCCGGGACTGCTCGCGGTGTTCGTCGAGCCGGGCACCCGGCTCACCTACCCCGACCACCACCACCCGCACCCGTGGGACAAGCCCGAACGCGGCTTCTGGCGCGGTCACGGCAAGCTCATGCTGCACCGCCCGCAGGACGCCTACTCCGTCGACCTGTTCTGGAAGGGCGACGACCGGGTGTTCGGCAACTACTACCTGAACCTGCAGGCGCCCTACCGCCGCGTCGAGGACGGGTTCGAGACCCTCGACCACGCGCTGGACTACACCCTGACGCCGGACGGCACGTGGGCGCAGCGCGACCTCGACGAGTTCGAGGAGCAGGTCGCGTCGGGCAAGTACTCCGCCGCCGAGGCCGAGGCGATCAGGGCCGAAGGGCTCAAGATCGAGAAGATGCTGGCGTCCGGCGAGATCTGGTGGGACACGGCCTGGGCGGACTGGCACCCGTGAAGGTCCGGCCGCTCACGTTCGACACGCTCGTCGCCGAGATCGTCACCCGCGTTCAAGCGTTGCCCGGCCGGGTGCGCGTCCTGATCGACGGCGCCCCCGCGGCCGAGCCGGGCACGCTCGCGGACGCCGTCGTGGAACCGTTGCGCGCCTTGGGCCGCCCGGTGCAACGCGTGTCCGTCGAAGACTTCCTGCGACCGGCGTCGGTGCGGCTGGAACACGGTCGCACCGACTCGTACTCCTACCGGCACGACTGGTTCGACTTCGGCGGGCTGCAGCGCGAGGTCCTCGACCCGGCGATGGACGGCAAGGTGCTGCCGTCGTTGTGGAACGCCGCCACGGACCGCGCCAGCCGCGCCGAGTACGTCGACGTGCCGGAGAACGGGGTCGTGCTCGTGGACGGCACGTTGCTGCTCGACCGGTGGCTGCCGGCCGAGCTCACCGTGCACCTGTGGCTCTCCCCCGGCGCGCTGAAGCGCAAGACCGCCGAGGAGTGGACGCTGCCCGCGTTCGACGACTACGACCCGGTGGCCGACCTCTTCGTGCGCTACGACCACCCGGAACGGCCAGGTCTGGTCGAGTCGTGAACCGCTCTGCCCGCCGCGGACATAGGCGGGGCAGAGAGGAGGGTCCGTGACCGACGAAGAACTCTGGGGGCAGGTCCGGGCCGGTGTGAGCGAGGCGTTCGGGCTGCTGTTCGAACGCCACGCCCAAGCCGTGTTCGCCTACTGCCTGCGCCGCACCGGTACGTGGGCGGTCGCCGAGGACCTGGTGTCCGTGGTGTTCATGGAGACCTGGCGCAAACGCACGTCCGTGACGGTCGAGGAGTCGCTGCTGCCGTGGCTTTACACCGTTGCGCTCGGTGTCACCCGCAACCACCAGCGCGCCCGCACGCGGTACAAGGCCGCACTGGGCAAGGTTCCGCCGCAGCACGCCGACGACGACCACGCCGATGACGTGGCACGGCGGGTGGACGCGGAGGCCAGGACTCGGGCGGTGATCGCGGAGCTGGAGAAGCTGCCCGCCGTGGATCGGGAGGTGCTGGAGATGTCCGCGTGGTCGGACCTGAGCCAGGCGCAGATCGCCCAGGTGCTCGGCATCCCGGTCGGCACGGTGAAGTCCCGACTCGCTCGCGCGCAACGCACCGTGCGTGGCGCTCTGGTTGAGGAGGCCCTGTGATCAAGCCCGACATCCCGCAGCTGGACCCGATGCGGCTCCAGGTCCGCAAGCACGCACTGCTCAACGAGATCGGCTCGAAGCCGTCCCGGCGGTGGTGGCGCTTCACGGTGCCCGCGACGGCTCTCGTGGCCGCCGTCGCCGTGACGCTGGTGCTGTGGACCCCGACGACCCAGGACGCCTCCGCGTCGTGGACCGCTGAACCGCGGGCGCCAGGCGACCTGGCACCCGTGCTCGCGGACTGCGTGAAGATGCTCGACGAGCACGACGCACGAGGCGAGGGAGAGAGGCCGAACTGGCTGGCCCCCCGCGAGGTTTCGGTCGTCGACCAGCGCGGAGAGATGACGATGGTGCTGTTCACCGGTCCGCAGTCCGAGATCTTGTGCCTGCGGACGCCGAAGGGCGTCTCCACGGCCGGGACCGGGAACGCCGCGGGCCGCGAGCCGCTCGGCGACAGGCTGTTCGCCGACTTCGACCCGCAAATGGGCATTCAGGACGTGAAGACCCGCAACAGCATGAACATCCTGACGGGACGGGTGAGCCCGAAGGTCGGCAAGGTGGTCATCGGCACCGAGGACGGGTTGGAGGTGACCGCGACCATCGGCAACGGCTGGGTCGCGGCGTGGTGGCCGAGCTCGGGCAAGCAGAAGTACGTGAAGCTCTACGACGGAGCAGGCGGCGTTCTGCAGACTTCCCCGATTCCCGTCCGCGTTCGGTAGTCTGCAAGGCATGTGGCGGCCGGAGACCAAGCAGCGAGCGATGCTCGTGCTCGCGGTCTTCCTGCCTGCCCTCTACGCCTTCACGTTGTTCTCGTCTCCGACCGAGGTCGTCGCGGCCGTGACCGCGCTCGCCCTCGCGTTGATCGTGGTCGTCGCGCTGGTGCCGCTGTCGGTGGCACCGGCGCGATCGCTCTCGATCCGCGAACGAGCCCAGCGCACGGCACAACTGCGGCTGCGAAATCCTGACGCCGCAGGCAAGTCCCGTCCTCGAGCACCGGGATGCCGGACGTTCTGACACGTCCCGCACTTCCCGACTCAAGACGGAGAAACCACCCTTGTTCGCAGACCTGGGCGCTGCCCTGGCGAGCTTCGGCATGCCCGCGCTCGCCATCGTCCTGTTCACGATCGTCGTGCGGCTCGCGCTGCACCCCTTCTACCGCGCGGCCGTGCGCGGGGAGAAGGCCAAGGCCAAGCTCGCGCCCGAGATCCAGAAGCTGCAGAAGAAGTACGGCAAGGACCTGATGCGGCTCTCCGAGGAGTCCCAGAAGGTCTACAAGCGCAACGGTGTGTCGATGTTCGCGGGCATGCTGCCGATGCTCGCGACGATCCCGTTCTTCATGGTCATCTACCAGGTGGTGACGACGCCGAACCCGTTGCTGGAGGGCACGTTGTTCGGCACCTCGCTCGGCACGCACTTCACGTCCGGCTTCGCGTGGGTGTTCTTCGTGCTGTTCGGGCTGCTGGCCGTGGTCGCCTATGTGACCGTGAAGTGGCAGCAGTCGCGGATGACGACCACGCCTGCGCCGGGGTTCATGACCGGGCTGGTCAAGGTGCTGCCGTTCGGGACGATCCTGGTGGCCGCGTACCTGCCGCTGGCCGCCGGGTTGTACCTGCTGACCACGACGACGTGGACGATCGCGGAACGGGCGCTGCTCTACCGCATCCTGAGCTGAAGCTGGGCGATGAGCCGGACGAGGGGGTCGTTCAGATCCAGGCCGTCACCACTCTCTCTGGCACGCTTGAGCCGGTACCTCAACGTGTTCGGGTGCACGTGCAGCCGGTCCGCTGCGGCACGCACGTCGCCCAACGCGTCGAGGTAGGCGAGCAACGACTTCGCGAGCTCCGGGTCCAGCGCGTCGATCCTCGGGTCCCGGATGCGCGGATTGTCCTGGAGCAGAGCCAGGATCTCGCTCACCAGGACCTGCGAGCGGACGTCGGCGAGCGTCGCCACCTCGGCGTCGAGGTCGCGGGCCATCGCGTCCAGCACGCGTTCGGCCTCCTGGCGGGAGACCTGTGCGTCGTCCAGTGTGGACACCGTCGAGCCGACCGCGGCCTGGACCGCCGTGTGCAGGTGACGGCGTGCGGTGGTGACGATCTCCCTGGTCAGGCTCAGGAGCTGGGCGTTCGGGGCGAGGTCCGGCAGCAGCACGTAGGTGCGGCCGCCGGACTCGCTGACCAGGGCGCTGCGCCGGTACGCCGCCGCGTGCACGGAGATCAGGCCGGTCATCTCGGCGCGGCGGAGCTCGTGTTCGCTGCGGTCGCCCTCGGCGCTGCGGACCGCGAACACCACGACGGCGGCGGGTTTCTTCGGGTCGGCGCCGATCTGGCCGGCGACGGTGGCGGCGTCCATGCGGCCGGTGAGCAGGGCGGCGAGGAGGTTCTCGCGGAACCTCGACGTGGGCTGGTTGCGCTGCTGGATGAGGTGCGGTGCCGTGACGCGGGCGGCGCCGAGCAGGGCTCGTTCGGCCTGCTCGGTCAGCGGCTGGTCGCCCTCCTGCACCCAGATCGTGCCCAGCGGCTGCTGACCCGCGTGGATGCCGACGGCGATGCGCCGGCGGATGCCCAGCTCAGGGCGTTCGTCGATGCGGACGACCTCTTCGCCCGAGCGCAGGAGGTTGTAGACGCCCCACTCGCGCAGCATCTTCAGGTACGGCTCGGGGCCCTGGCGGCCGAGGATCGACAGCCGGCGCAGCTCGTCGACCTCGTCGGACGAGCGCGAGTAGGCGAGCACGCGGCTCGCGGTGTCCTCGATGCTGACGATGCCGCCGGTCAGGGTGGCAATCGTTTGCGCGAGCGCGAACAGGTCGCCGAGGACCTCGCCGTCGTCGGTCGTGGTCGTGAGGACGCCCTTGGCGAGCGACTCCAGGTGGCCCCAGCGGACCTCGGGCCTGACTTCGAGCAAAGCCACGCCGGCGTCCACGGCGGCCTGTTCGAGTGCCTTGGACGACTCCTTGACGGCGATCGCGGCTGCTTTCGCTCGTCCGGCGGCCCTGATCAGCGGCAGAGCACCCCGGCCACGCGCGCCGATGACCAGTGCGAGGTCGCCTTGCGCCACGTCAGGCGGGTCGTCCGGGTCCATGATCACGACATCGCGCACGTCCACCTCCAGGCCGCTCGGGGCAACCTGGAGTTCGACGAGCGGATCGCCGAGCGCGATGAGAACGTGGCGGAGGCTCGACACTGTTCGATCGTACATCTGACCTGATGAATCTTGGCCTGTCGGACAAATGAGGCGAGGTCGCGCGGACTTACGGTGTGCGTACCGAACAAGCCCATAAGGAGTTGCGCGTGGACGCGGTCACCCAGGTTCCCGCCCCGGTCAACGAGCCGGTCCTGCAGTACGCCCCCGGCACCCCGGAGCGTGCTGAGCTGCAGGCCAAGCTGGTCGAGCTGCAGAAGGAGCCGCTCGATCTGACGCTGACCATCGGTGGCGAGCAGCGCATGGGTGGCGGTGAGCGTTTCGACGTCGTCCAGCCGCACAACCACCGCTCGGTCCTCGGCACGCTGGCCGGCGCGACCCAGCAGGACACGACCGACGCGCTGCGGGCAGCCCGCGAGGCCGCTCCGGCGTGGCGCGCGATGTCGTTCGACGACCGCGCGGCGATCATCCTGCGTGCCGCCGACCTGCTCGCCGGCCCGTGGCGCCAGACGCTGAACGCCGCGACGATGCTCGGCCAGTCGAAGACCGCGATCCAGGCGGAGATCGACTCGGCGTGTGAGCTGATCGACTTCTGGCGCTTCAACGTGCAGTTCGCCCGCAACCTGCTGGCCGAGCAGCCGATCTCCTCCCCCGGTGTGTGGAACCGCACGGACCACCGTCCGCTCGAGGGCTTCGTCTACGCGATCACGCCGTTCAACTTCACCGCCATCGCCGGCAACCTGCCGACCGCGCCCGCGCTGATGGGCAACGTGGTGCTGTGGAAGCCGTCGCCCACCCAGTCGTTCGCCGCGCACCTCACCATGCGGCTGCTGGAAGAGGCGGGCATGCCGCCCGGCGTCATCAACCTGCTGCCCGGTGACGGCCTCGCCGTGTCCGAGGTGGCGCTGAGCTCCCCCGACCTCGCGGGCATCCACTTCACCGGCTCCACCGCGACGTTCCAGAAGCTGTGGGCGCAGGTCGGCTCGAACATCGCGAACTACCGCTCGTACCCGCGCATCGTCGGCGAGACCGGTGGCAAGGACTTCATCCTGGCGCACCCGTCGGCCGACCCGGACGTGCTGCGCGTCGCCCTGATCCGCGGTGCTTTCGAGTACCAGGGCCAGAAGTGCTCCGCCGCGTCGCGCGCCTACGTGCCGCGCTCGGTGTGGAACAAGATCAAGGACCAGTTGCTGTCCGAGGTCGACGCCCTGACCTACGGCGACGTCACCGACTTCTCGAACTTCGGTGGCGCGGTGATCGACCGCCGTTCGTTCGACAAGCTGTCGGGCGTGCTGCAGGCCGCTCGCGCGGACTCGTCGCTGGAGATCGCCGCCGGTGGCACCGCGGACGACAGCGACGGCTTCTTCGTCCGGCCGACCGTGCTCGTCGGTTCCGATCCCACGAACTCCGTGTTCACCACCGAGTTCTTCGGCCCGGTGCTCGCGATCCACGTGTTCGAGGACGCGGACTACCTGACCGTGCTCAAGCAGATGGAGAGCGCGGCGCCCTACGGCCTGACCGGCTCGATCATCTCGCGTGACCGCGCCGCCGTGGCGCACGCGCAGGAAGAGCTGCGGTTCGCCGCCGGCAACTTCTACGTCAACGACAAGCCCACCGGTGCCGTCGTGGGCCAGCAGCCGTTCGGCGGCGGTCGCGCGTCCGGCACGAACGACAAGGCGGGGTCGGTCCACAACCTGCTCCGCTGGGTCAGCCCGCGCTCCATCAAGGAGACCTTCGCGGCGCCCACCTCCCACCTCCACCCGCACCAGGGCTAGATCCAGCCCTCCTGAAGTGAGGGGAACGTCCTTGAGCCACAAGCACTTGGACGTTCCTCTCACCTCTCACACCCTGAGGACGTGAACCATGTTGCGCTCCAGCCTCCTTCTGGCGTCCCGCAGCGCGGGTGCCCGCAAGCTCGTCGAGTCGACGCCGCTGACCCGGCCCGTCGTCGAGCGGTTCGTCGCCGGTGCCGACGTCTCCTCCGCGATCCGCGCGACCGCCGAGGTGCTCGCTGACGGTCGCCTGGTCACGCTCGACCACCTCGGCGAGGACACCTTCGAGGAGTCGCAGGCCAACGCCACCGTCGAGGCGTACCTGACGCTCCTGTCGAGGCTGGAGTCGCAGGGGCTCACCCGGGGTGCCGAGGTGTCGGTCAAGCTGTCGGCCGTCGGCCAGTCGCTGGCGATCGACGGCGAGAAGATCGCGCTGGAGAACGCGCGTCGCATCTGCACGGCGGCTGCCGTCGTCGGCACGACCGTGACGCTGGACATGGAGGACCACACCACCACGGACTCCACGCTGGGCATCCTGCGGGAGCTGCGGGTGGACTTCCCGTGGGTGGGCGCGGTGCTGCAGGCGTACTTGAAGCGCACCGAGCAGGACTGCCGTGACCTGGCGTACGCCGGTTCGCGCGTGCGCCTGTGCAAGGGCGCTTATCAGGAGCCTGCTTCCGTTGCGTACCAGGACAAGCACGACGTCGACCTGTCGTACGTGCGCTGCCTGAAGATCCTGATGGAGGGCGAGGGCTACCCGATGGTGGCCTCGCACGACCCGCGCCTGATCGCGATCGCCGCCGACCTGGCGTCTGGCCGCGCCAAGGACTCCCACGAGTTCCAGATGCTGTACGGCATCCGGCCCGAGGAGCAGCGCCGCATCGCCGCCGAGGGCAACCGCATGCGCGTGTACCTGCCGTACGGCGACGAGTGGTACGGCTACTTCATGCGCCGTCTCGCGGAGCGTCCGGCCAACGTGGCGTTCTTCGCCCGGTCGCTGCTCACCAAGAGCTGAGCTCCTCGGCCGTTTCCAGCGCGAACTGCAACTTCACCGGCTCACCTGCCCCGCGGAGGATCTCGACCGCGCGGCGGGTGAGCCGCAGTGCTTTCTCCGTCTCGTACCTCGTCTCGGCGCAGAGCCGGCCGTAGATCGTCACCGCGTCGGCGTAGTCGGCGCTCCGGTCGAGGTCGAGCCCGGCCATGTGCCACAGCACGATCGCGATGTGCGCGGTGTTGCGCGCCTCATCTTTGCGTTCCGCGGCACGAAGTCTGCAGACGTGCCGCTGGAGGGCCGAGAGGTAGACGGTGGGCGCCGTCCTCGCCCGCAGCGCGCGGCAGATCTCGACCGTGAACTCGGACATCCCGACCGCGCGGACGTGGTGGTCCGATTCGGACAGTGCGCGGGCCGTGTTCTGCAGTGGTGGCGCCAGTTTCGCGCCGAAGAACTCGACGAGCTGCGACGGCAGGCGGTGGCAGAGTTCGAGGCACTCGTCGGACGTGGTCATCGCCTGACCGTCCTGGCCGTGCAGGAGCTGCTGCTCGACCAGCGTCGCGAGGGCGATCACGAGGCCCGCCTGGTTCGAGACGAGGTCCTCGGCGACCAGTTCCCGGTACACCTCGACGGCCTCCTCGGCCGCGCCGAGGTCGCCCACGACCTTGGCGACGTTGAGCAGGGCGGCGCCCAGGCCCTTGTGGTCCCCCGTCTCGCGCCAGAGCATGGCGGCCTCTCGCGCGGTGAGCGCGGCGTCGATGTCGTCGGCCAGCTCCAGCAACGCCTGGCTGCGCCGCGTCAGCGCGTCGGCGAGTTCGGTGCCGAACGTCTCGGGGTGGGCGACGGCGAGGCGGCGGAACAGGTCCACGGCCTCCTTCAACGTCTCGCTCGCGACCTCGGCCCTGTCCAGGTCCAGGAACATGACGCCGGCCGCGACGAGGTTGCGGGCGAGCTCGGGTTCGAAGCGCGGGTCCTCCTGCGCGACCAGCCTCCAGTTCGCGATGGAGAGCTGCATCGAGTCGGCCGCGTGCTGCCTGTTGCCCTCGACGTGGAAGCGGCGGGCCATCGCGGCGGCGACCCTGGCGAAGTCGGCGCGGAAGAGCGCCGGGTGGTTCTTCGCGAGCTCCTGGAAGAGCAGGGTGGCGCGGCTGATGGCGGTCATCGCGTCCTCGTCGCGGCCGAGCGTCTGGTAGCGGTAGCTGATCTGCTCCAGCGCGGACGCGAGCTGCGGGATGGTCTCCGGGTCGTCCTCCGCGATCTCGCGCCAGAGGTCGATCGCCTCCTCTGAGACGGCGAGCACCTCGTCGTTGCGCTGGGCGTTGATCAGCCTGAGTCCCAGGTCTCCCAGCGCGTCCGCGAGCAGCGGCCGGTTCTCCCGGTCCTGCGCCACGAGCTCGCGGTAGCACTCGACCTCGGCCTGGGAGGCCTCGACGGACTCCTGGCGCAGGCCGCACAGCATCGTGCGGGCACTGAGCATCCCGTACATCTCGGCGCGTTCGAGGACGTCGTCGGCGCGGTCGAGCAGCCGGCGGGTGAGGATCGACGGGATCGCGTCGGTGGCGAACCGCTCGTCGCGGAAGACCTGGCGGGCGATGGCCTCCACGGTGGCGGTGGACCCGATCTCCGCGGCGATGCGGAGGCTGTCGCGGGCCATGTCGCGCACGATCTTCGGGTTGCCCGTGACGAGCTCGTCGAGCCGTGGCCTCAGCGCCGGCCAGCGGTGGGCGGCGCGTGCCAGCAGGTCCGGGTCCGCGGTGTCCGGGGTGGCGACCGCCAGGTAGTCCTCGGCGATGCGGCCGGTCTTGCGGCCGGTGTCGCGCTTGAGGAGCTGCCGGACGAGCTGGGTGCGGTTCACGTCGCACGGATCGCCGTGCACCGCGGTCAGCGCGGCCATGTGCAGGTCGAGGACGGTCTCCTGGGCGATGTTCGGCGGCGGCTCGTCCGGGGCCGTGACGTCGAGCTCCTTGGCGAAGTGCTGGCAGGCGAGCGTGAACGACTCCTCGCGGTCTTCGAGCGTCGCGGCGAGCTCGACCGCCATGACCTCGTGGTCGAAGTCCGCGATGCGCTGGCGGGTGGAGGACCACCACCAGCCCGTGGTCCTCGCCGCGAGCAGCACCCGCGTGCGCGCAGGTCCGTGCCGGAGCGTGTCCTGCAGCAGCAGGAAGACGTCCTGCCAGCGCAGCCGGTCGGCGTCGTCGACCACCAGCAGCCTGCCGTGCTCGGCGTCGTCCCAGCACTCCTCCTGGAACTGCTGGAGCAGCCTGGTCTTGCCCGCGCCCGCCGGGGCGTACAACAACAGGGACGCCTGTGGCGCGGGGCTGTCGCGCCAGAGCGTCAGTGTGTGCAGCTCGGATTCTCTGCCGTGAAAGGGGACCACCTGCTGGGTGGGATCCAGCAATGCGGCAACGCTGAGTGCTCGGTCCACCGTCACATAGTCGGTCGCTGGTCAGCCGAGGGGTAGGAAGACCACTCCATCGTGGCCTTTTCCCGTTTTTCCTTCACCTCAACGTCTACTGGCTTGGAGAAGGTCCAACAGCTACGTGTGGCGGAGCCGGTTTCACCCTGGACTGAAATTGTCAGACCTCCCCGGCACAATCTAAGGCGTGCTGGTCGCCCTCGTCATCGACGCTGACGGCGCCGGCCGGTGGCAGAAGCTGCACGACGACGGGACTCCGGCGGGTCCCGCGATGACGGCTTCGTCGCCGGCCGCCGCCGTCGCGTCGCTGGAGCGCGCCCACAGACCGCGCTGGGTCTGGGCGGACACGTCCGAGGTCTACCCGGTGCTGCTCGCCGCCGGGGTGCGGGTCGAGCGGTGCTGGGACCTGCACCTGACCGAGGCGTTGCTGCTCGGCGCGGAGGGCCGCCACCGCGAGCCGAAGGAGCTCGCGGGGGCGTTGGCGCGGGTGCTCGGGCTGCCCGCGCCGGCCGACGTCGGGCCGCCCAAGAAGGACGACGCGCTGACGTTGTTCGGGCCGGATCCGGTGGTGCTGCCGGGAGACACCGACCCGCTGGCCGCGTTGTCGCTGGTTCTCCGGGCACAGCAGCGGAATCCGGCGCTGGGGCTGCTGATCGCGGCGGAGTCGGCGTCGGCGCTGGTGGCCGCGGAGATGACGCACCACGGGCTGCCGTGGCGGGAGGACGTGCACACCAGGTTGCTGGAGGAGGTCCTCGGGCCACGTCCGGCACCCGGTCAGCGGCCGAAGTTGTTGCAGGACCTGGCGGACGAGATCCAGGAGGCGTTCGGCGGCCGGGAGATGAACCCGGACGCGCCGGCCAGCATCGTCCGGGCGTTCGCGCGCGCGGGCATCGAGGTGCCGTCCGCGCGGCGGTGGGTGTTGAAGAAGGTCGACCACCCCGCGGTGAAACCGTTGCTGGACTACAAAGAGCGCGCGCGGCTGTGGGTGGCGCACGGCTGGTCGTGGCTCGACACGTGGGTCGAGGACGGGCGGTTCCGGCCGGACTACGTCGTGGGCGGCGTCGTCACCGGACGCTGGGCGTCGCGAGGCGGAGCCGCGTTGCAGATCCCGCGGCTGATGCGGCAGGCGGTGATCGCCGACGACGGCTGGTGCCTCGTCGCGGCGGACGCGTCGCAGCTCGAACCGCGGATTCTCGCTGCCCTGTCAGGGGATCCGCGGCTGACCGAGGTCTGCGGGGACGACGACCTCTACGCGGCACTGGCGCAGGACTCGTTCAAGGGCGAGCGGTCGCGCGCGAAGATCGCGATGTTGTCGGCGATGTACGGCGGCACGTCCGGCGAGGCCGGTCCGCTGCTCGCCGTGCTGCGCAAGAGGTTCCCGATCGCGGTCGGGTACGTGGAGGACGCCGCCCGGGCCGGCGAGCAGGGCCGGATGGTGCGCACGCGGCTGGGCCGCACGTCGCCGACGCCGTCAGCGGCGTGGCAGGAGCTGACCGGAGGCGCCGACGATTCCGGGGAGTCGTCGAGCTCGTCGCGGCAGGCGGCGCGCAACTGGGGGCGGTTCACCCGCAACTTCGTGGTGCAGGGCAGCGCGGCGGACTGGACGGCGGCGTTGCTGGGCGTGCTGCGCACCAGGCTTCCCGCCGACGCGCACCTCGTGTTCTTCCAGCACGACGAGGTGCTCGTGCACTGCCCGCGCGCCGATGCCGACGCCGTGGTCGAGGCGATCGCCGCGGCCGGGCGTGAGGCGACCCGGCTGCTGTTCGGCGAGACATCGGTGCGCTTCCCGATGAACGCGGTGCCCGTGACCTGCTACGCCGACGCGAAATAAGTCCAAACGAGACGGTTCGCCCCGGGCCGTTGGTCCGAACGGGCGCTTGCTCTTACGCCGTGAGAGCGCTCTCATAAATGTACTGCACCCGTGACAAGGAGGTCACTCGCGCATGAGGCAACGCCGCCGCATCTTCGCGGCCACGACAGCACTTATTGCCGCGGTACCCCTGGCGATCGTCGCCATGTCCGCCAACGCTGCTATCCCACCCCCTGCCGCGGGATGGACGCAGGTGTGGGGTGACGACTTCAACGGTTCGAACGGATCGCTGCCGTCGAGCGCCAACTGGATCATCGACACCGGCCACGGTTACCCCGGCGGACCTGCCAACTGGGGTACGGGCGAGATCCAGAACTACACGAACAGCACGAACAACCTGAAGCTCGACGGCAACGGCAACCTGCGCATCACCGCCTTGAAGGACGGCGGGGGCAACTGGACGTCGGCGCGCATCGAGACCCAGCGCTCGAACTTCAAGCCGGCGGCCGGCGGCAAGCTCGCCATCGAGGGCCGCATCCAGATGCCGAACGTCACGGGCGAGGCCGCCCTGGGCTACTGGCCCGCGTTCTGGACCCTCGGCGCGCCGTACCGCGGCAACTACTGGAACTGGCCGGGCATCGGCGAGTTCGACATCATGGAGAACGTCAACGGCATCAACTCCGTCTGGGGCGTGCTGCACTGCGACGTCGCTCCCGGCGGTGCCTGCGGCGAGTTCACCGGCATCGGCAACTCGCGGACGTGCCCCGGCTCGTCCTGCCAGTCCGCCTTCCACACCTACCGCTTCGAGTGGGACGACGCCGCGAAGACGTTCACGTGGTTCGTCGACGGCCAGGCCTTCCACCAGGTGACGCAGGCTCGTGTCGGCGTCAACGTCTGGAACGCGATGACGTCGCACGCGGGGCACTTCATCCTGCTCAACCTCGCGATGGGCGGCGCGTTCCCGAACGCGCTGAACAACAACCAGCCGACCCCTGTCGCGGCCACCCAGTCCGGGCACTCGATGGTCGTGGACTACGTGGCCGTCTACTCGGCTGGCGGCACCACCCCGACCACCACCACCACGACCACGACGTCGAACCCCGGCGGCGGGGGTTCCGCGTACACCGAACTGCAGGCGGAGAACGCTTCCGAGCGGTCCGGCGGTTCGGTGGCACCCGGTGATGGCGGTTCGGGCGTGCACCAGATCGCGAACGGCGGCTTCGTGAAGTTCTCCGGCGTCAACTTCGGCACCGGACCCGCCCGGCAGTTCTACGCCCGCGTGGCCTCCGGAGCCGGAGGCGGCGTGAGCGGACTGGTCGAGGTGCGACTCGGGTCGCGCACGGCCACGCCGGTCGGATCGTTCGCGGTGGGCAACACGGGTGGCTGGGACGCGTGGAGAACCATCCCCGCGAACATCTCGAACATCTCGGGGACTCACGACGTGTACGTGACGTT
Organism: Lentzea kristufekii; assembly: GCF_033949925.1. Taxonomy (NCBI): domain Bacteria; kingdom Bacillati; phylum Actinomycetota; class Actinomycetes; order Pseudonocardiales; family Pseudonocardiaceae; genus Lentzea; species Lentzea kristufekii. Next base: position 49,991 of record NZ_JAXAVV010000013.1, on the reverse strand, counting down.
CACGAGCGGCCAGCCCGCGCCCTACGTCAGCTTGAACTGGGTGAAGTTCGGAACCTGACCCCTGGGTTCGCGACCCGCTGAACTCGTCCGCTAAGATGGCATCCGCAAGACGCGGATGATTAGCTCAGCGGGAGAGCACTACCTTGACACGGTAGGGGTCACTGGTTCAATCCCAGTATCGTCCATCAAGCTCAGGCGACCTGTGTCTGCGGACTGCGCAGACACAGGTCGCCTGAGTTCTTTCTGGGGGTGCAACCCCAGACCCCGCCCGGAGGGCTTCGCCCCCGGACCCCCGGCTGTGATTGCGTTGGGCGGTCGCTGGCTGGGTAAGCCGTCACGAGGTCCACACCAGAACGCGCCCGGTCACTCGACCGGGCCCGTTCTTGCTGTTGCGGAGCCATTTGTGCAACGGTCGGCCTGTGTACGCCGAACGTCCCGCTCCCGCGGGTCTGGCTTGCCTGTGGACGCGCACGGTGTCGTCGCGGACCGTGCAGCGCGTGGTGCCGGACGGGTGCACGGACCTGATGTGGACGCCTGCGTCCGGTGCGCTGTTCGTGGCCGGTCCGGACACCTCGGCTCAGCTCGCCACGGTCGCTCCCGGCACGTTGTACGGAGTGCGGCTGCCGCCCGGCGCGTTCCCGTCGGTGTTCGGGGTGCCCGCACACGCCGTCCGGGATCAGCGGGTGCCGTTGTCCGAGCTGGTTCCTTCCGCTCGGCTCGACTCCTTCTCGGACATGGTGTCGTTCTGCGCTTCGCGGGTGGTCGTGGATCCCGCTCTGGCCGCCACCGCGTCGTTGCTGCGGTCCGGTGACGTCGGCACGGTCGCGTGGGAGATCGGGCTGAGCGCACGCCAGCTGCGGCGGCGGTGCCTGGACGCGTTCGGCTACCCGCCCAAGGTGTTGCAACGGGTGCTGCGGTTCGACGCGGCGCTGCGGCTGGCTTGGAACGGCGTGCCGTTCTCGGCCGTGGCGTTCGAAGCGGGCTACGCGGACCAGGCGCACCTCGCCCGCGAAGTGCGTGCGCTGGCCGGCGTGCCCCTGGGTCAGCTGATCAGGCCGTAGCGGCGCAGGGTCAGCAGTGCGTCGACCGTGGCGATGGAACGCCATTCGAAGTGCACGATCGGCGTGAAGGCGGGAAAGCCGAAGTTCCAGCCGCCGTCCTCCTGCTGGCCGTTCTGCAGTTGGTCGAGGTCCTCGCCGAACTCCTCGTCGGTGAACCACGCGCGGGCGAGGCTGGTGGGTTTCGGCGCGTAGATGTGCAGTTCCAGACCTTCGCCGTCGGCATAGCCCTCGGTGCTCGGCTTGAGGTGCTTGAGCCTCTCCGCGGCCAGTTCGGCGCGGGCGCGGTCCGGCACCTCGTCGAGGAACATCACCGCTGCTCGCAGCTCGTACGGGTGGGTGTTCTCCAGCTTCTCGATCTCCCGCCAGCAGTAGTCGGTGGCCTTGTCGAGCCACGGGTCCGTCGTTCCGAGTGCGTGGAGGGCGGCGGCAATCTGGGCGGTCAGCAGCAGCCCGCCCTCGTCGTCGGCGGCGACCCACGGTGCCTTGGGGTGGTCCTTCGAGGTGGACATGCCGAACGGCACGCTCCCGTCCGGGCAGGTGCCGGTCAGCCAGGCCAGGATCGATTCAGCATGTTCGGGGGCGTCGACCTCGCCGAACATCTGGAGCGCGCGCAGGGCGTGCAGCGGCTGGCTGGTGGGACCGCGGTGGTCGGGTTCGAGCCCGTACCCGTACCCGCCGTCGTCGTTGCGGTAGGCCAGCACCGCCTGGACCACGTGCTCGGCCCTTCCACCGTCGAAGGCGTGCTCGAACCAGCGTTGTTCCAGCGTGCGGGCGTTGTGCCAGAGGAAGGTCCTCGCTTGCTCGATCATGTCCCCGAACCTAGGCCGGTCACGGTGCGGGGTCTTGAACGAATCGGCCATGTGACCTGATCAGCTGATTCGATCGGCTCCATCGGGAACCGGTCCTATGCGAAAATCCTCCAACAGGGGTGTGGAGTTCTGAGGGGAGCTGGCCAGGATGCTGATGTTCGACGCACTCGTACCCGTGAAGGCTGCCGGAGCTGCCATCGGTGCGGCAGCAGGTGCTGCTGGAGCCGCGGCGGGTGCGGGCGGTGGCGGAGTCGCGAAGTTCAGCGTCGACCCGGACCAGGCCCAGAAGATGATCGACGGCCTGAAGAAGGCCATCGAGAACTTGATGGATCTGCGCGAGAAGAGTGCCGAGATCACGAACACAGGTGCTCCGGGCCCCGACCCCTACAGCGGCTACGCGACACTCGCGATGCGCAAGACCGCAGGTGGTGAGCCCGGCGGATACCTGTGGGCGAACGAGCAGGCCCAGAAGGCGCTGGAGCAGACCATCGCGAACATCGAGAAAGCACTTGCCGAGTACAAAGCCACCGACGAAGCGGCGACGTCCGCGATGAAGGGCTGACAAGACCTTGAAGCGCATGACCGCCCTGCTCACCGTCGCGCTCACGTTCGGCGCGCTGGTGGGGTGCACGGGGAACACCACCGGTGGCACACCCACCACCCCTGCTTCGACCGGGACCGGGCAGACGAGCAGTGCTCCCACGTCCAGCGACTCCTCGTCGGGCCTCGACATCTCGAAGTACGCGACCAAGCCGTGCGACACCCTGAAGCCTGACCAGCTCGCCACGCTCGGATCCGTCCGCGAAGGGGCGACGAGCACCGGCGAACTCGGCCAGAAGTGCACGTGGCGGGGCCAGGACGTCACCAAGAACACGAGCTACATCGTTCATGTGAGCGAAGGCATGAAGTTCGACGACCAGGCTGCGGGCAGCAAGCAGAAGAACAACCTCTTCGAGGAGAAGACGATCGACGGTCTGCGTGCCTACTCGACCGACGGAACCGACGGAGCGATGTACTGCCTGACCACGGTCGAGTCCTCCAAGACCAGTTCGATCACGGTGCAGGTCTCCAGCGCTGCCGCTGAACGAGGGACCAAGAAGCCTTGCCCGGAGGCCGAACGAGTCGCACAACTGATCATCACAAACCTGAAGGGGTAGCGGGATGGCTGGGGATGAGCCGAACATCGGCGGTTTCGCACTTCTTCCCTTCGCGGGCGGCGAAACGATCTACAAGTGGTTCCAGAACGGCAGCGGTCCGAGCCAGAGCACCGCGATCACCTCTCAGGCCTGGCGTGATCTGTCGGCCGGCCACGGAGACGTCGCTCAGCTGATCGAGAAGGCCGTACGCGACTCCGGTGCAGCCTGGGAAGGCTCGGCAGGTGACGCGGCGCGGGGCGGGACTTCACCGCTCGCCACCTGGGCAACCGTCACCGGCGACTCGGCCACTCAGGCGGGTACCAACGCGGACACCGTCGGCGACGCGTACGTCAACGCCGCGAACGCCATGTCCATGCCGCCGACCGTCCCCGACAAGCCGTTCTTGAACGACTTGCGTCCGTGGGACACGGACTACGACAAGGCGCTGGAGAAGAACCAGCAGATCAGCGAGCAGAACGTCCGGGCGTTCAACCAGTACGCCGGTGCTGTCAACGCGACCATGGACAACCAGCCGACGTTCATCGCGCCCACCGCCACGGAGGGAAGCGTCCAAGAGGGAACCGGCGGCGACCACCGGATCGACGAGGTCGGTCCCAACGGCAAGAACCCGCCGCCGATCGGCAGCAACCCCCCTCCCGGCGGTGGCGACCGCAGTGGTGGCGGGGACACCAACCTGTCCGGCTGGAAGCCGCCGGGCACCGGCGGTGGGGACGACACCGGCACGGCCGGCGTGAACGACCCCAAGTTCACTCCTCCGCCCACCGACATCGGCCGCCCGCGGCCCGACATCGGCGTTCCCACCCTGCCGCCGGACGGCGTGTACAACCCGAACGACCCGCGCAGGCCTGGCGGTCCGCTGGATCCCAACAACCCGCGCAGGCCCGGCGGTCCGCTCGACCCCAACAACCCGCGCAACCGTCCCGGTGGACTCAACGGTCCCGGCGGCGGCGGTGCCGGTGGTGGTGCCGGCGGCGGTCGTGGTGGCGGCGGTGGCGGTATCGGCGGGCCCGGCGGTGGTCTTGGTGGCGCTGCTGCGGCCAAGGGCATGGGTGGACCTGGCGGCATGGGCGGCGGCTTCGGTGGTGCGGCCGGTGTCGCCGGTGACGGTCGTGGTGGTGCTGGTGGCTTCGGGCCTGCTGGTGCCGGTGCCGCGGGTGCTGCCGGTCGTGGTGGTGCGGCCGGCATGGGTGCCGGAGGTATGGGCGCCGGTGGCGCTCGTGGTGAAGGTGCGGAGGACGCGGAGCACAAGTCCGCGTCGTACCTGCAGGAGACCGAAGACATCTTCGGCGACGGAACGATGGTCGCTCCGCCGGTCATCGGCGGATAAGGGGGAAACGTGCTGCGGAGCAGGGTCGCCATCCCTGTCACGGCGCTTTATCAGGCGTGGCAGGCCGCGGGCCTGCCGACGATGCACCGTGCGCTGCTGGCTGAGGTCGACTTCGACGAGGGGCGCCTCGAGTCGGGTGACGTGAGCGAGCTCGAACGGTTGCAGCGGTCGGCGTGGACGCAGCTCGAGCAGTACGGGCTCGCGCGCGGCGGGCAGATCCACCCGGATCTGACCAACGCGCTGCGGCTCGTGGTCGAGGCCGGCGTGGAGTACTGGGCGTTCTTCAGCCTGAAGGACGGCCCTCAGCAGAGCGTGCTGGTCGTGTCGAACGGCCAGGACGCGCTGCGGATCCTGCTCACGCCGGACCAGCAGTTCGTGCTCGAACCGGTGCGGGCGGACGAGGCGCCGCAGGCGTTGGTCGGTGCTTTGCCGCCCACGCCGGCGGGCCGGGGCAACCCGATCACGCTGCCCGAGGAGGCGCTGCAGCAGAAGCGGCAGCCGTCCTACGAGGACACCGGCTCGTTCCTGCAGCAGAGCAGGCCGACGAGCACGCCGAACGACCAGCTCGTCGCGCAGCTCAACGAGATCATGAGCCAGCCGCGCACCGGTGCCGGTCAGGTCTTCTCGGCCAAGCGCGACCACCTGGGCCGCAAGCAGCGTTGCGTCAACCCGCTGACGTACATCGACACGCCGAGCGGGCGGTACCTCGCGGCCAAGAGCGACGGCTGGCTGCGGGTGCAGCCGGCCGACTTCGGCACGCTGACGCGGATGACCGCGACGATGCCGTAGGAGAACGAACGCCACGTCGGCCGGGTCGCAGCTGCTGCGACCCGGCCGACGTCGTTCAGGAGAACCGCAGCGCGTCCGGCCCCAGGTCGGCCGGGCTGCGGTGACCCGACAGCCCGAGCGTCAGGTCGAAGTCCGCGAGCAGGCTGCGCAACACGTGCCGCACGCCGACCTGCCCGCCGTGCGCCAGCCCGTACGCGAAGGGCCGTCCGACCATCACGGCCTTCGCCCCCAGCGCCAGTGCCTTCACGATGTCGGCGCCGGTGCGGATCCCGGAGTCGAACAGCACGTCGACCTGCTCCCCCACCGCCTCGACCACGGCGGGCAGCACATCCAACGACCCGACGGCACCGTCGACCTGACGCCCGCCGTGGTTCGAGACGACGACACCGTCCATTCCGTACTCGACGGCCTTGCGCGCGTCGTCGGGGTGCTGGATTCCTTTCAGGACGATCGGCCCGTCCCAGTGCTCGCGCAGGAACGCCAGCTGGTCCCACGACTTGTCGGTGCCGGTGAACAGCTGCACCCACCGCAGGATGGCCATCGGCAGGTCCTCCTCGGGCGACTTCTCCAGCCCGGCGCGGAAAACCGGGTCGCTGAACGGGATCGCCGTGCCGACCGCGCGCAGGAACGGCAGGTAGGCCTGGTCCAGGTCGTGCGGCCGCCACGCCAGCGTCCACGTGTCCAAGGTGACGACCAGCGCCGTGTAACCGGCCTTGCGCGCCCGGTCCAGCAACGACGCACACACGTCGGGGTCGTTCGGCCAGTAGAGCTGGTACCAGCGCGGCCCGTCGCCGGACGCTTCGGCGACCTCCTCGAGGGTGTGCGAAGAGGCGGTCGACAACACCACCGGCACACCGAGCTCGGCGGCGGCCCGCGCGGTCGCCAGCTCACCGTCCGGGTGCAGGATCGACTGCACTCCAACGGGTGCGAGCATCACCGGCGCCGGCAGCTCCGTGCCGAGCACCGAAACGCCCAGATGCCGCTCGGTCGCGTTGGTCAGCATGCGCGGCACGATCCGCACGCGGTCGAACGCCTCGCGGTTCGCCCGCACGGTGGCGCCCGACCCCGCGCCTCCCGCCACGTACCAGAACGGCCCCGGCCCCAGCCTGTCGCGCGCGGACTGCTCCAGCGCGTCCGGGTCGGTGGTGAACGGCGGCACGGCGCCACCGAGCCCCTGCAGGTAGATCTCGTTCTGGTACGCGGCGAAGGAGGTCATGCCGCCTACTTTGCTACGAAGCGAGCTGCACTAGGAAGAACTCGTTGCCGAAAGAGGTCCCGCACCCCATCGCGAACGACGTAGTGGGCGCGTCCGCCAACGACAGCACGAACGCTAGGCGCGTGCCCCCACCGGACGCTTCTTCAAAACCGCTCGCCTGGGCCAGCGCGACTCCAGCCAGATCGCGATCGGTGCGGCGGTGACCACTGTGGACGCCGTGCCGGCGACGAGGCCGATGAGCAGCGCGATCGCGAAGTTGGCCAGGGAACCGTCGCCGAGCACCAGCAACGCCGACAAGACGAAGAGCACGCCGAGGCCGGTGTTCACGGTGCGCGGCACGGTTTGCACGACCGCGTCCGACACCACGTCCGGGTACGAGGCCTTCAGCCGCGAGCCGCGCAGTTCGCGGAGGCGGTCGAAGACGACGACCGAGTCGTTGACCGAGTAGCCGATCACGGTCAGCAGGGCCGCCAGGAACACGCCGTCGGCCGTCTTGCCCATCCACGCGAACACGCCGATGAGCACGAGGACGTCGCTGAGCAGCGCGGCTACCGTGGCGAGGCCGAGGCGCCAGTCGAAGCGCACGGCCAGGTAGCCCAGCTGGGCGGCCACGGCGATGGCGAGGCCGATGACGGCGTTGCGGCGCAGTTCCGAGGACAGCGACGGGCCGATGAGTTCGTTGCTGGACTGGCGGGCGCCGCCGTCGACGGCCGAGGAGACGACCTCGCCCAGGCGGGCGGAGGTGGCGTCGTCGATGGGGGCGGTGCGCAGGGAGACCTCGTTGCCCGACGACGAGACGACCACGTCGGAGAAGCCCGCGTCGGCCAGGGCGGTGCGGACTCGGCCGGAGTCCACGGGGCCGCCCGCGGTGAAGTCGAGCATGCGGCCGCCGGTGAACTCGACGCCCAGGTTCAGGCCCCGTGCGAAGAGACCCGCGGCGGCCACGAGCACCACGGCACCGGCACTGATCAGCCACAGCGACGGGCGGCGGTACAGCACGGCGGACAGACGCCGGCGGACGAAACCGAGTGTGTGCAGGCCGCTCAGACGAGGGCGCTTGGTGACGAACCGGGTGCCGAGCGCCCACACGACGAGCACGCGGGAGAGCACCAAGGCGCTGAACATCGACGCCAGCACACCGATGGTCAGGGTGACGCCGAAGCCGCGGACCGGGCCCGTGGCCAGCCAGAACAGCAGACCGGCTGCCAGCAGGGTCGTCACGTTCGAGTCGGCGATCGCGCTCAGGGCGCCGCGGAAGCCGCTCTCCGAGGCGCGGCGGAGGTTGGGTTTCCTGGCGTACTCCTCGCGGGCTCGTTCGAAGATCAGGACGTTGGCGTCGACCGCCATGCCGATCGCCAGCACGAAGCCGGCCAGGCCCGGCAAGGTCAGCGTCGCCCCCACCGCCAGCAGCCCGGCGTACGCGACGCCCGCGTAGCCGACCAGTGCGACCACGGCCAGGAACCCGGCCAGCCGGTAGGCGAACATCAGGAACAGCGAGGTCAGGGCGATGCCGATGATGGCGGCCTTGGCGCTGGCCTCGATGGCCTCGGCGCCCAGGGTCGCGCCGACGGTGCGCTGTTCGATCACCTCGACCGGCACGGGCAGCGCACCGGAACGGACGACCAGCGCGAGTTCCTTGGCCTCGGCCTGCGAGAAACGGCCGGTGATCGTGGTCGAGCCACCCGCCTGACCGGCGCCGCAGGGCGTGTCGAGGCTGACCTCGGGGGACGAGATCGGCTTGCCGTCCAGCACGAACGCGATCTGCCGGCCGGGGGTGCCGGACGGCTCGCAGGCCGCCTCGCCGGTCACCTTCTGCCACTTCGCCGGGGCGTCGCCCTGGAACTGGATGTTGACCACGAAACCCGCGCCCTGCGGGTTGCGCGCGGACTGCGCGTCGGAGATGCCCTCGCCGGTCATGACGGTCTGGCCGTTGCGTTGCACGGTGAGCTGCGCGGTCTGGCCGAGGACCTTCACGGCCTCCTGCGGGTCCTGGACGCCGGGCAGTTCGACGACGATGCGGTTCTCGCCGGAGCGGGCGATCACCGGTTCGGCGACGCCCAGCGCGTCCACGCGGCGCCGCAACACCTCCAGCGAACGGTCGGCGGCGTCGGCGTCGCCCTGGGCCTCGAGGACGATCTGGGTTCCGCCGCGCAGGTCGAGGCCGAGGCGGGGATCCGTGGTGAGCAGCAGGAATGCGGATGCGACGAGGACCCCGAGCGCTATGAGTGCGCGCACGAGCAGCCCTCGTCGCGCGTTGTCGCGCGACATGGGTGAGAAGACCTTCCGGAGTGGGTTGCTGGAAAAGGGATTCAGCGACCGGAAGGCGGTGAACGAGCGGGCTGGGGCGTCCAGCGGAGGCCGTCGGGCGTGCGGTGCACGTGCCGGGCGAAGGAGATGACGAACCGCACCGGCATCGCGGGCTTCGCGACCGGCGGCACGTCGGAGGCCACCTGGGCCTGCGGCACCTGGGCGGCGTGGGGGTTGTGCGGTTTGGGCGCGGTGACCGGCAGGTTCGCGAAGTCGTGGCCGTGCCGGACGACGGAACCGGAGACGGCGGGCTCGGCGGGCGCGGCGACGATGAACAGCTGTCCGAGGAACAGCAGGAACGCGAGCGCGACCGCGTTGCGACGCATCACCGCTTCCTGCCTCCACCGACGTAGACGAGCGCTCCCCCCACGACAGCGCACAACCAGGAAAGCACAAGTGGCTGCATCGTCGTAGCCCCGAAGAACAACGCGACGGTCCAGCCGAGCAGGACCAGGGCCGAAACGGCGAGCAGGGACACGGTCACGGCGAGCTTGCGCAGGCCGAAGAGCAGCTTGTACGGACGCAGCCGCAACGCCACGACCAGGCAGCACAGCACCAGCGCGCCGGTGAAGAAGCCCAGGTAGGGCGTCGGCCGGGGCATACCGGCGAACAATCCGAGCAGACCGCCGCCGACCAGCAGCAACGAGAGCGTGCGCAGCGCGCGCCACACCTGCACCTTGTTCAACTGCAGCGGCGCGGGCTTGGCCGAACGCCGCCGTTGCACGGTCGCGAGGTTCGCCTTGGAGTCCGCGTCGGACGGATCGAGCTTGATCGCCGTGCGGTACGCGTGCTCGGCGGTGCCCCAGTCGCGCATCCGCAGGGCCGCGTCGCCGAGCACCTGGAACGCCCGTGCCTCGGTCGGCGCTAGCTGGGAGGCGTGCAGGGCCGAGTCGAACGCCTCGACGGCGCCGTCCGGGTTGTCGGCCAGGACCTCGGCGAGCACGACGTAGCAACGCCAGTCGCCGGGTTTGCGCCGCACGGACTCGCGCGCCGCGACCGCCGCCTCCTGGTGCCGGCCGAGGTCGCTCAGGGCCAGTGCCGCGAGTCTTTGAGGCCAGGCGGGCTCGCCGTCGAGGACCATCGCGCGCTTGGCCGAGTCGAGGGCGTGGTCCGCCTCCCCGAGGTCGAGGTGGGCGGCGGCGAGCCGGCACCACGCCTCGGCGTGCCGAGGGTTCGCCGCCACGAGGGGCCGCAACAGGTCGATCGCCTGCCGCGGCTTCCCCGAGGCGGTGAGGTCGGCGGCTCGTAAGAGCACCGCTGTCATCGGCTCGGACACGCCGCACAGTGTGACAAGCGCCCCCGGCCCTCGAACGGGTGACCTCAGCGAGCCGTCCCGAACCAGCGGGCCAGCGCCCCCTCCAGGCCTGCCTGGTCCTCGCCGGCCCACGCCACGTGCCCGTCCGGCCGCAGCAGCACCGCGGGCGCGTCGAGGTCCTCGGTGACGTCGACGACGTGGTCGACCCGGTCCGCCCAGCCCGCGGCCGACAACGTCCCGGCCTGGTCGAGCAGGATCCCGCGACCGGCGTGCATCTGCGCGTAGAGACCGCCGCGCTTGAGCGCGAGGTCGCCGATCCGCCGTCCCACCAGGTCGTTCTCCGAGCCGAGGTCGTACCGGACCGAGACCGCGATGATCTTCTCGATCAGGTACCGGTTGACCTCCTCGAACTGCACGAACTCGGTGAACAGCCGCCGCACGGACTGCGGTCCGGGCTCGACCTTCATCAGCTCGATCTGCGCACGGGTGTTGTTGAGCACTTCCTCGGCCACCGGGTGCCGTTCGGACTCGTAGGTGTCCAGCAACCCCTCCGGCGCCCACCCGTGCACGGCCGCGGCGAGCTTCCAGCCCAGGTTGAACGCGTCCTGCACGCCGAGGTTGAGCCCCTGGCCGCCGGTCGGCGGGTGGACGTGCGCCGCGTCGCCCGCGAGGAACACGCGGCCGGACCGGTAGCGCTCGGCCTGCCGGGTGGCGTCGCCGAAGCGGGACATCCACCGCGGCGAGTGCACGCCGAAGTCGGTTCCGGCGATCCTGACGAGCTGCTCCTTGAAGTCGTCCAGAGTCGGCATGACCGCCCGGTCCTCGTTCACGCCCTCCGCGGGCACGATGACGCGGTACGTCGCGGTGCCGCCGATCGGGCCGATGCCGAAGCGCTTCTGCGTCTTGCGGACCTCCAGCATCAGCGGCATCGCCTCCTCCCACGGGATGCCGATCTCCATCTCGCCCAGCAGCGTCTCCACCCGCGACGGCTCGCCGGGGAAGTCGATGCCGGCCAGCTTGCGGATGGTGCTGCGTCCGCCGTCGCACCCGACCAGGTACCGCGCACGCAACGAGGTGCCGTCGGCGAGCTCGACGGTCACGCCGTCGTCGTCCTGGTCGAACGCGGTCACCGTGCTGCCGCGCCGGATCTCGGCGCCGGCCTCGACGGCGTGCTCGGTGAGCAGGCGTTCGATGTGCGGCTGCGGCAGGCCGAGGACGACCGGGTACTTCGTGTCCAGCCGTTCCGGCGCGGGCTTGTCGATGCCCGCGAAGAACCCGGCGAGTGGGTGCGTCGTGCCCGCCTCCAGGAACCGGTCGGCGATGCCCCGCTGGTCCAGGACCTCGATGCTGCGCGCGTGCAGGCCGAGTGCCCGGACGACCTCGGTCGGCTCCGGATCCCGTTCCAGCACCACCACGCCCACGCCGTGCAGCCGCAGTTCCCCAGCCAGCATCATGCCGGTCGGTCCGCCGCCGGCGATGATGACGTCGATCATGGAGTGATCCCCATTTCCCCAGGTAGATGACGTTGGCTGGGAAATGATGAAGTACACCCGGGGTCTTGTGGCAAGGCCCCGGGTGCGCTATATGTTGAAGTGGGAGGAGAGCAGCGCTCTCCTCTTCCCGTTTTGAGGGTCAGCGAAGAAGCCCTGCCTCGTTCAGGTGGGCGAAGATGATCCGGTCGACCGGGGAGATCCGGTCCGCGTCGGCGGTGGTCAGCCAGGCGAGTTCCTCGATCTCGGCCGATGCCACCGGTTCCCCGTCGAACGACGCGGTGTAGCAGGTCATCCGCACGGTCACCCCCGACGTGTGGCCGTGCGCCTGCGCTTCGAACGTCCCCACGTACTTCGCCGACGCGGCGTCGATCTCGACGGACAGCTCCTCGCGGATCTCGCGCACGAGCGTCTCGACGTCGGACTCCCCCGGCTCGCGCTTGCCGCCGGGCAGGTAGTACGTGTCCTTGCCTGCCGACCGGGTGCCGAGCACGCGGTCGTCCTTGAGGTAGATCCAAGCCACCTTGTCGATCACGCGACCGACATTAAGCGTTGGCGAGTTCCTTGACCACGCGGTGCGCGTCGGCCAGCGACTCGACCGCGAGCTCGCGGAACTGGTGCATCTGCGGCACCACGTCCGCCAGCGTCAGTTCGGCGTGCACGAACTCCAGGTTCTGGTCGAGGCCGACCATCGACAGCACGGCGCGCAGGTACGGCTCCTGGAAGTCGAAGCCCTCGCGCGGCGTGCCCGGCTTGTACGAACCGCCGCGTGCCGTCACGACGACGACGCGCTTGCCGCCCCACGCGAACGTGCCGTCCTCACGGGCGAAGTTCGCGGAGGTCGCGACCTGGTCGATCCAGGCCTTCAGGGTCGACGGGATCGAGAAGTTGTACATCGGTGCGCCGATGAGGATCACGTCGGCGGCGTCGACCTCGGCCATCAGGTCGGCGGCGATGCCCTGATCGGTGCCGTCCTTGTGCGGGATCGGCGACGCGTGCAGGTCCCGGTGGACGTAGCCGCCGCCGGGGTTCGCGGCACGCCAGCTCTCGGCGAACGCGCCCGAGATCTCGCGGGTGACGGACCCCTCGTACCGAATGCTCGTGTCGATGTGAAGCAGATTGGTCATACTCGGAACATACGAGCAAAGAACTTCCGAGTCAAGATGTTCTGATCCGAGAACATCTCCTCCGGGATGTAGGATGGAACACATGGAGGAGCAGTCCGAGGTCATCGAAGCCTGCTTGCAGAAGTGGGACTTCAACTGGCTGCTGCACCGCGCCACCCAGCGCGTCGGCGCCGCGTACTCCGACGAGATCGCGAAGTTCGGCATCTCGCTGCGCGGTCAGCTCGTGCTGCAGACGCTCGCCAACGAGGAGATCCAGCGCACCCAGCTCAAGCTCGGCGCGATGCTCGGCCTCGACAAGACCACGCTGACGAGCGAGCTCGACAAGCTGGAGCGGGCCGGGCTGATCGTGCGCGTCCCCGATCCGAACGACCGGCGCGTGCGCACGCCGGTGATCACCGACAAGGGCCGTGAGCTGCAGAAGGAGGCGGGTGACGCGCTCGCCGAGGTCGAACGCGCCTTCCACTCCCGCTTCTCCCCCGAGGAGATGGCGATCATCCGCAAGGCCCTGCAGGACCTCTCGCGCGGCGAGGGCCCAGTGCACGGCTCTTGTATCTAGTAGAGCGTCGCGGCTATCTCTTGGGATAGCGATGGCGGCAGGTTGCTGATTTTCGATCATGGCTGTCACCTGCGCGGTTGGCGGTAGTTGGGGTGATCAGCAAACGTTTGCGCCGGCAGTTTTCTGCCGCCAGCTCGGCGGCGACGTGCGTGAGCGCGCGACCATCCGGGCTTCGGTAACGACCGACCAGGCCGCCCAGCCCCGTGCGCGACTCAACGCAGCACAGCTAAGCCGCGACGCTCTACTAGTGGCGTGACCCAGAACGTCGGCTGGTAATTCACGCTCAGCAGGGCACCACGATGCACCCGTCTGACCGCGAATTCCCCGGCAACCTTCCGAGCCGTGCCGCTAGACGAGCGCTCCGAGGTCCGCCTCGCGCAACTGCTCCGGCGTCACCGTCGCCTGTGCGTCCACCAGCGCCTTCAACGCCGTGCCGTGGTCCCAGACGTTGACGTTCATCGCCGCCCGCAGCCGTCCGTCCCGCAGCCAGAACGCGATGAACTCCCGCGAGGCCACGTCGCCGCGCACGACCAGCTCGTCGTCCGGGCCCGCGAGGCCGCGGTACTCCATGCCCAGGTCGTACTGGTCGGTGAAGAAGTACGGCGACTTCAGGTACGGCTCGTCCAGCCCGATCAGCGACCCCGCCACGTGCGTGCCCTGGTCCTTCGCGTTCGCCCAGTGCTCGACGCGGACGCGGTGGCCGTAGCGCGGGTGGTCCTGCGCTGCCACGTCACCGGCCGCGAACACGTCGGGGGCGGACGTGCGCAACGTGGCGTCGACCGCGATGCCACCGTCGGTCAGTTCCAGACCGGCGGCTTCGGCCAGTTCGAGTCGTGGTGCCGCTCCCACGGCCAGCACCGTGACGTCCGGGATCAGTTCGGTGCCGTCGTCCAGGCGCACACCGGACGGCGAGAAGCTCGCGACACCGGTGCCCAGCTCGAACTCCACGCCGTGCTCCTGGTGCAGGCCGCGGAACACCGCGCCCATCTCGGCACCCAGCACGCGCACCAGCGGTTCGGCCAACGGGTCGACCACCGTGACGCGGCAGCCGTGCGCGCGGGCGGCGGACGCCACCTCGCAGCCGATCCAGCCCGCGCCGACGATCACGACGTGCCTGCCCTCGCGCAACGCCGACTTCAGCGCCAGCGAGTCGTCCAGCGTGCGCAGCACATGTCCTTGCGCACCAGGCAGTACGCGTGGCCGCGAGCCGGTCGCGAGCAGGAGCCGGTCGTAGGAACGCACTGCCCCGTCCGAGTCGACGATCGTGTGGTCGCCGGTCCGCAGCTCCAGGACGGACGCTCCGAGCTGGAGGTCGATCTCGTTGTCGGAGTAGAAGCCCGGCTCGTGCACCCACGCGGGTTCCGCGGCCTTGCCGAGCAGCACGTCCTTGGACAGCGCGGGAAGTTCGTACGGGCGGTGGAGTTCGGTGCCGAACATGGTGATCCTGCCGCCGTAGCCGCGGTCTCGGAGCGCGCCCGCCGCCGAGGCGCCGGCGAGACCCGTACCCACGATCACGATGCGTTGCGGTTCCGCCATCTTCACCCCTCCAGGTGACCTGGTGTCGTCCCACATGCGACGCTATCCGCAGCTCGGCACGGTCGCCGGACAGAGAACGCCGAACCGTCGTCATGACGACCGGTGACGCGCGTCTCTCTGACGCGAGCGCCGGAACACCGGGCCAGGCGCGCCGAGTGAGCTGGAGGAAGAAACCCGTGGGAGCCAAAGAGGAGTGGCAGGTGAGCTGCCGCGACATCGCTTCGCGCCGACGGGACATGACGGTGTTCGTCAGCCAGGGGCACATAGTGATCACCGTGCCGCCGGGAGAGGCCGCCGTGCTGACACCACTGGAGGTCGGCCGGCTGCGGGCGGCGTTGCGCGACGCCGTCGTGAGCGCGTCCAACACCGACATGTGACTGCCGTCACACCGTTACCTACTCGCTAGTAGGTAGATGGCAGAGTGGGTCGCATGGTGACCCGCGTGCTGCTGACCTTGGTCAAAGCCGGAGTGATCCGGCTGTTGGGCCCGCGAGGGCTCGCCGGCACCGTACGCGGGTATCTGCACTGGAACATCACGCTCGCGTGGGGTTATCAGACCGGTGCGGGACGCCACCCGGACCGCGCGGCGATCATCGACGACGACGGCGTGCTCACGTACGCGGAAGTGAACGAGCGCACGAGCAGGCTCGCCCACGCCTTCCGCCCCGGCGAACGCGTCGGCCTGCTGTGCCGCAACAGCCGCGCCTTCATCGAGACGATGACCGCGTGCACGAAGATCGGCGCGGACGCCGTGCTGCTCAACACCGGCCTGAGCGGAGGACAACTCGCCCAGGTCGCCCAGGACCAGAAGATCGACAGGATCGTCGCCGACCGCGAGTTCGCCGAGGTCCTGCCCGGCCTGCCGACGTTCTTCACCGACGAGCTCGAGTCGCTGATCGCCAACGGGCCCACCAGGTCACTCCCCCGCCGGCCCCCGCGAGGCCGGCTGATCATCCTCACCTCCGGCACCACCGGCACGCCGAAGGGCGCCCGCAGGCCGGAACCCGCGAGCCTCGCGCCCGCCGCCGCGCTGCTGTCCCGGATCCCGCTCCGGCACGGCGACGTCATCTCCATCACCTCCCCGCTCTTCCACGCCTGGGGTCTCGCCGCCTTCCAGCTCGGGCTCGTGCTCGGCGCCACCCTGGTGCTGCGCCGCAGGTTCGACCCGGCGCAGGCGTTGAAGGACGCCGACAGGTGCACCGCCATGTTCGTGGTTCCCGTGATGCTGCAACGCATGCTGGAGGCGGAGCACCGGCCGAAGCTGCGGATCATCGCGTCCAGCGGCTCCGCCCTCCCGCCGAAGGTCGCCGCCCGCACGCTGGAGGAGTTCGGGCCGGTGCTCTACAACCTCTACGGCTCAACGGAAGTGAGCTGGGCGAGCATCGCCACGCCCGAGGAGATGCTGCGCGAGCCGGGCACGGCCGGAAAACCGCCGCTCGGCACCAGACTGGCCATTGTGGACGATCAGGGCAAGCCCGTGGCACCGGGCGAGACCGGACGGATCTTCGTCGGCAACGAGATGCTGTTCGACGGTTACACCAACGGCACCAGCAAGGAGTCGTTGAACGGCCTGATGTCGACCGGCGACCTCGGCTACCTCAAGGACGGCTTGCTGTTCGTCGCCGGCCGCGACGACGAGATGATCGTCTCTGGCGGCGAGAACGTGTACCCGCACGACGTCGAGGCCCTCCTCTCGACGCTCGACGGCGTCACGGAGGTGGCGGTGCTCGGCGTGCCGGACGAAGAATGGGGTCAGCGCCTCGCCGCTTTCGTTGTCGGCGCAAAAACCCTGACGGCCGAACACATACGTGAACACGTGAAGGCTAATCTGGCGCGGTACTCCGTTCCCCGGGATGTTTTCTTCGTCAACGAGTTGCCGCGCAACGCAGCCGGAAAAGTGTTGAAACGTCAATTGCGCGAACAGCACTAGGCTCGGCCTCCGAACGAGGGGGCTTCACCATGACGGTTCCCGGCCGGACCGCGGATCCGCGATCCAATGCCGTGCACAACCTGCGCGAGGCACGAATAGCGCTGGACGAGGGCAGGCCAGGCGAGGCCCTGGAGTACGCGGAGAAGGCCGTGGCCGCCTACTCGTGGCTGGACGACGCGGAAGGCGTGGCGGAAGGCGTCCTGGCGCAGTCGGTGGCGCTGGGCAAGCGGGGGTTGTGGCCGAGCGCGCTCGACACGATCGACAAGGTGCAGGCGATCGCGGCCGCCAACCGCCACATCGGACTGCAGGCGCGGTGCAGTTTCTCCCGGGCCGTGGTGGAACTGCGGCTCGACTCGCGGGAGCGGAGCTTCAACTCCTTCGCCCGCGCACTGGGTCTCGCGGAGCTCACCGGCGACAACGAGCTGATCGGCTCGGTGCTGTTCGAACAGGCACGGGTGATGCGGATGCAGTACCACGAGCACTGCATGATCCGCACCGCGGAGAACCGCTGCAGCCTCGACGGAGAGCCGTGCGTGCGCAAGCTCCGCCGCGCGGAGGCGTTGTGCGCTCAAGTGCGCGACCGCTGGAAGACCCTCGGCGATCCGGTGCGGATGGCGATGGTCACCGTGCTGCTGACACACGTGCGCATCGATCTGGGTGAACTTGACCGCGCACACCGCAGCTGGCAGCGCGCTGACCAGTTGCTTGCCGGAAGGAACCGCCCGGTGGCGAGGGCCGAGGCGCTGATGGCACGGGCGCGCCTCAGCGGTGCGCGGGCGCGCTACCCCGAGCAGATCGCCCAGCTCTCCCAGGCCGCCGAACTCGCGATGAGCTGCCTGGCACGGGAAGTGGCGGTGCACGCGCACCAGCAACTGAGCGAGGCGCACGAACGGTGTGGCGATCTCGAACGGGCGTTGCGCCACGCGCGGATGCAGTTGGAACAGTACCGGTTGTGGGAACTGCAGGAGGGCCGCGATCTGCTGCGGATGCGCGAGCACGACCTTTCGTCACGGCTCGTGGAACAGTTGGCGCACAGGCGTTTCGAGCCCAAGCGGGAGGACGCGGTGGTCCGCGTTCCGAACGTCGGCGAGCTGCACGAAACCGGTACCGCGGAACACACGAACACCCGGATCGCCCGCGCACTGCGGGCAGGGCTCACCAAACGCGGCATCGAGGTGCTGCGGCTCGTGGCCGCCGGGGCGAGCACGGCGATGGTCGCGGAGTCGCTCGGCCTGTCCCCCAAAACCGTGCAGAACCACCTCCAGCGCATCTACGCCACCCTTGACGTCAACGGCCGTGCCGGCGCCATCGTGTGGTGGATGAACTTGACCGTCGGCCAGTAATGCATTGTCAACCTATTGACAACTGGTCCGAGCGCACTTGTTGACCATCGCCCGTTCGGCCGCTTGTCCCCGACCGGGAACTGCCGGTTCCCGGGTGTTCTACCCACACGCGCGCGGTTCAATTGGGTGATGTGATGGGTAACTGGTCTGTGTCATGCTCCGTTAACAAGGTGTCCGGTTAATGAGCGAGGGGCGGTCATGGGCAGGCAACGCCGCCGAGCGCTCTCGTCAGTGCTTTCGGAGCGCGATGCGTGCCACGTCCCGCCACAGCAGCGGGTCGACGACCTCGGGGTTGATGTGCTCCAGCATCGCGGCCAGTGCGGTGCGCGCGTCGCCGCCGTCCGCGTCGACCTCGTCCGCGGCCCGCACGAGCAGCAGGTGGCACCGCAACTGCTGTTCGGCGTCGAGCTCTCCGGTGGCGAGCGCGACCTCGGCCAGTTCGCGGGCCCGGTCGACCTCTCCGTCGCGCAACGCCAGTTCCGCCCGCAACGCACGGGCGTGCGCGAGCAGGCCGTCCTGCCGGCGCATCGCGGCGACCGTCGTCTCCACCTCGTCCAGCAACGCGACCACCTCGTCGAGGTTCGCTCCCGGCGTGCGCAGCGCGATGGACGCCCCGGCCAGCCGGACCCGGCAGCGGTACTCGGGATCGCCGTCGAAGTCGTCCAGCAGCGCGACGGCCTCGCGGATGCAGTGCGCGGCCTCCATCCGGTCCCCCAGGCGATCCGCGACCTTGGCGCGCACCCACCACGTGGAGATCGCGAGCCGGTCGCGGCCGAGTTCGGGCAGCCGCACGGAAAGCTGGTCCACGACCTGTTCGGCGTCGGCCAGTCGTCCCGCCGCGGTGAGCTCCGCGCACAACGCGATGAGCGCGCGGGTGTGGACGCGGCGCACCCGGTCGCCGTCGCCGCTCGCCAGCTCGACGGCCTCGGTCGCGGCCCGCACGGATTCGGCCGTCCGGGCGAGGCGCCGCAACGAGGATGCGCGCAGGATCTCCACGAGCGCGTCCACCGCCGGACCGGGAGACCACGACTTGCGCAACTTCGCCGCCGCCAGCAGCAGACCCTCGTGGTCTCGCTGCCGCGCGAGCATCACCAGGCGCGTCCAGCGCACGCACCAGCCGAACATCTCCTCGTCCGACCGCTTTCCCAGCGTTTCCAGCAGATCGACGGCCAGCACCAGGTCGCCGTCGTGGTACGCGAGCAGTGCCTCGCACCACGCCAGCGCCTCGTCCTGCATGGCGGTGCGGTCCTCGTCGACCACCAGCTCGGACGGGTCGACGCCGAGCACCTCGGCGAGCCTGCGGACGACGGTGGGCGACGGAACGCGTTCGCCGGACTCGAGCCGGGACACGTAGCTCATGGAGACACCGGGGCACGCGAGGTCCTTTTGCGACAAACCGCGTTGCAGCCGGACCGCCCGCAACCGAGCACCGAACCTCGTCAACGACTTCCTGCCCTCATCCACGGCCGCCACCTAACGAAGGAGCCCCTCAATGAAGTTGAACACTATCGCTCGAAGCATCGCGGCTGTGATCCTCAGTTTGGGGGCGCTGCTGGCGATGTCGGGCGCGGCCTCGGCTGACGACAGCGACAAGTTCACCCCGCCGTACTGCTCGCAGCCCTGATCGACTCGCCCTGCCCGAGGTGGTCTTGCCTCCCTCGCAAGCAAGACCACCTCGGTCACCGACACACCAATTGACACACCTGGCCACACCACCTGGTGCAGGTGAGGCACCCTTGTGAGGTGACTCTGCAACTGCGCACGCCTCGTCACCAGGTGAGCCCGAAGTCCGTCCTGCTGTGGACCATGCAGGCCGCCCTCTTCTGGCTCGTGCTCTTCGTGCCCCAGCTCGTCGTGTTCCTGCTGGTGGACGAGCCACCGACGTGGGAGTTCGTGCTCATGACCGGCACGCTGGTCGTCGGGATCGTGCACACCGCGGTCGAGCCGAGCTGGCGTTACCGCGTCCACCGCTGGGAGACCACGCCGGACGCCGTCTACACCCTCTCCGGCTGGCTGAACCAGGAGTGGCGAGTCGCGCCGGTGTCGCGGATCCAGACGATCGACACGAAACGCGGGCCGTTCCAGCAGATGCTCGGCCTGTCCACCGTCACGGTGACGACGGCGTCGGCCGCCGGACCGGTGGAGATCGAGGGCCTGGAGCACGAGGTCGCGCAGAGGCTCGTGGTGGAACTGACCAACACCACGCAGGCCACGCCCGGTGATGCCACGTGAGCACTCCTGCGGAGGTGCCGGCCGGGCTTCCCGCCGCACCGGAGTTCGTCGAGCCGCTGCAGGAGTGGCACCGCCTGCACGTGCGGATGCTGGTCGTGCGGCCGCTCAACGAGGGCGTCGCGATGCTGGTGCCGATCCTGGTGCTGCTGTTCACCGGCAACGGCGAGAAGTGGCGGCTCATCGCCAGCGGCGCGACGGTCGCGGCGATCCTCGCCTTCAGCTACCTCATCTGGCGCACCACGAGGTACCGCATCACCGACGACCAGGTCGAGCTGCACACGGGCCTGCTGACCCGCAAGCAGCTCGCGGTGCCGCGTGATCGCATCAGGACGGTCGACCTCACCTCCAAGCCGGGCCACCGGATCTTCGGGCTCTCGGCGGTGCGGATCGGCACGGGGCAGCAGGACGTCCCCGGCACGGACGGCCTGACGCTCGACGCGGTGACGCAGGAGGAGGCCGAACGGCTGCGGTTGTTGTTGCTGCAGAAGGGAGTCGCACCCTGGACGGCTCAGGCGGCGGAGGGCGAGCACGCGGAACCGGTTCCGCTGCCCGAGTCCGAGGTCATCTCGCAGCTCGACCTGAAGTGGCTGAAGTTCGCGCCGCTGTCGTTGTCGGGTCTTGTCGCGATCGGCGCCCTGTTCGGCGTGCTGTCCAACTACGCCGACGACCTCGGCCTGCACCCGGTGCGGGACCTGTGGGAGTGGCTGTTCGAGAACCCGAGTCTCGCGCTCTTCGCCGGGTTCCTGGTCCTGCTGGCCGTGGTCGGGCTGGTGCTGTCGATCCCGCTCTACATCCTGCAGTTCTGGAACTACCGGCTGACCCGCGAACCGGACGGAACCCTGCGCGTGCAACGGGGTCTGCTCACCACCCGCTCGGTCTCGGTGGAGGAACAACGCCTGCGCGGCGTCGACGTCCAGGAACCGCTGCTGGTGCGCGCCGGCAAGGGCGCGAAGCTCGCCGCGGTGACCACGGGCCTGGGCTCGAAGGGCGAGAGCAACCTGCTGCTGCCGCCCGCGCCGCTGTCGGTGGCGCACCAGGTGTCGCGGGACGTGCTGAAGGTCGGCAACGACCCAACGACGCTCCGGCTCCGCAAGCACCCGTTCGCCGCGTTGCGCCGCAGCATGTTCCGGCACGTGCTGCCGTGGGTCGTCATCGCGGTGGGCCTCGCGATCTGGGCACCGTCGTGGGCGTGGCCGATCCCGATGGCGATCCTCCCGTTCGCCGCACTGGTCGGCTGGGACAACTACCGGTCGCTCGGCAACGCGCTGGACGAGCGGTACCTGGTGACGCGCAACAACTCCCTCGTGCGCAGCACCGTCGCGTTGCAGCGCACCGGCATCATCGGCTGGCGCATCCAGCGGTCGTTCTTCCAGCGCCGCAGCGGTTTGATGACGATCGGCGCGACCACGGCGGCGGGTGCGGGCATCTACCACGTGACGGACGTCGGCGAGTCGCACGGGCTGGCGCTCGCCGACGAGGCCGTGCCGGACCTGTTGCGCCCGTTCCTGATCGACTCCACTGTGGACGGTCAAGCCGAGCGGAACGACTGACGGTAGGCGCTCGGCGAGATCCCGATCGAGGCGGCCAGCTGCTGCCGCAGAGCCGCGCCGGTGCCGAAGCCGGCGTGGTTCGCGACCTGGTCGATCGGCAGGTCGGTGGACTCCAGCAGGTGCCGGGCGCGGTCGACGCGCTGCTGCGTCAGCCACTGGCCCGGTGACATGCCGGTCTCCGCGCGGAACCGGCGGGTGAACGTCCGCACGCTCATCCGCACCTGCGCGGCCATCGCGGCGAGGTCGAGCGGCTCCTGGAGCCGTTCCAACGCCCATTCGCGGGCGAGCGCGGTCGAGGTGTCCGGGTAGTCCGGCACCGGCCGGTCGACGAACTGGGACTGCCCTCCCTGCCGCCACGCCGGAACGACGCAGTAGCGGGCGACCCAGTTCGCCACCTCGCTGCCGTGGTCGGACCTGATGACGTGCAGGCACAGATCGATGCCCGCCGCGACGCCCGCGGACGTCAGCACGTCGCCGTCGTCGATGAACAGCACGTCCGGGTTCAGGCGCACCTTCGGGTACAGCGCGCGGAACTGGTCGGTGGTCTTCCAGTGCGTGGTCGCGGGCCTGCCGTCGAGCAGCCCGGCTGCCGCGAGCACGAACGCGCCGGTGCAGATCGACATGATCCGCGGCGCCTTCGTCGTCGTGAGCGCCTCCAGGACCGCGGGTTCGAGCCGGCCTTCGCGCGCCGGCTGGTAGTGGGTGCCCGGCACGAGCACCGTGTCCGCGTCCCTGAGCACCTCCAGGCCGTGGTCGGGCGCGATGGTGAAGCCGCCGGTGGTCGGGATCGGGCGGCGGTCCGGCGAGCAGACGACGACCTCGTAGGAGTCTTCGAGCCGCCCGAACATGTGCGTCGAGCTGCCGATGTCGAACGCGACGGACTTCTCGAGCGCGAGAACGGCGATCCGGTGCATGGCCTGATTCTTTCACATGTTGGCCATCGGGCCACTGGTCGCAGGGTCGGCCATCACCGAACCTTGTCGGCGTGAGACTCCATTGGGCCTGGGTTGTCGCAGGTGTGTCCTTCATCGCCCTGGTGGGCGCCGCGTCGTTCCGCGCGGCGCCGGGAGCGTTGATCGAGCCGTTGCAAGCGGAGTTCGGCTGGACGACCGGCACGATCTCGCTCGCCATCTCGATCAACCTGTTGCTGTTCGGGCTGACCGCGCCGTTCGCGGCCGCGCTGATGGACAAGTTCGGCGTGCGGATCGTGGTGACCAGCGCGTTGACGCTGGTCGCGATCGGCAGCGGGCTGACGGTGTTCATGACCGCGTCGTGGCAGCTGGTTCTGCTGTGGGGCGTCGTGGTCGGTCTCGGCACGGGCTCGATGGCGCTGGCGTTCGTCGCGACGATCACCGGACGCTGGTTCGTGAAGCACCGCGGCCTGGTCACGGGCGTGCTGACGGCGGGTGGCGCGGCCGGCCAGCTGGTGTTCCTGCCGACGGTGGCCTGGCTGTCGGAGTCCTACGGCTGGCGGTACGCCTCGCTGGTGATCTGCATCGCCGCGCTGGCCGTCGTGCCGCTGGCGGGGCTTTTCCTGCGGGAGTACCCGCGTGACGTGGGGCTGTTGCCTCTCGGCGCGACCGAGGACACTCCCCCGCCGCCGACCGGCGGAGCCGCCAAGCGTGCTCTGGGCGCGTTGGCCACGGCTGCCAGGACCCGGCCGTTCTGGTTGCTGGCCGGTGGTTTCGCCATCTGCGGTGCGTCCACGAACGGTCTGGTGGGCACGCACTTCATCCCCGCCGCGCACGACCACGGCATGCCGACGACGACCGCCGCCGGTCTGCTCGCGCTGGTCGGCGTGTTCGACATCGTGGGCACGATCGCGTCCGGCTGGCTGACCGACCGCGTCGACTCACGGCTGCTGCTGGCGGGTTACTACGCGTTGCGCGGCCTCTCGCTCATGCTGCTGCCGCAGCTGTTCAGCGAGTCGGCGCACCCGTCGATGCTGGTGTTCATCATCTTCTACGGCCTGGACTGGGTCGCGACGGTGCCGCCGACCGTGGCGTTGTGCCGCCAGTACTTCGGCATGTCCGGCCCTGTCGTGTTCGGCTGGGTGTTCGCGTCGCACCAGCTCGGCGCGGCCGTCGCGGCCTCGGCGGCCGGGCTCACCCGCGACCACCTGGGCAGTTACGACCTGGCCTGGTACGTCGCGGGCGCCCTGTGCATCGGCGCGGCCGTGCTGTCAGCGTCGCTTGCGCGAGGTCCCGAAGATGCCGCGCGTGATCTCGCGCGCCAGGGCGCTGCCCGCTGACCGCAGGAACGACTTCACGGCGCTGTTGCCCAGCACCTTCTCGACGAGCCCCGGTTCCTCCTTCTCCTGCCGCTGGGCAGGAGCGTCCGGGGCTCGTTCTTCCTGTGGCGGCGCGACCTTCCGCATCAGCTGCTCGTAGGCCGACTCGCGGTCGACGGTCTCCGAATACTTGCCGTGCAGGTCCGACGCCTGGGACGCCTGCTTGATCGCGTCGTTGCCGATGGTGTCCATCAACGAGCGCGGCGCCCGCAGGCGGGTCCACGCGACCGGCGTCGGCGCGCCCTTCTCGCTCAGCACGGTGATGATCGCCTCGCCGATGCCGAGCGACGTGAGGGCCTTCTCCAGGTCGTAGTGCGGGGTCGTCGGATACGTCTTCACCGTGCGCGCCAACGCCTTCTGGTCGTCCGGCGTGAACGCGCGCAGTGCGTGCTGGACGCGCGCGCCGAGCTGCGACAGCACGTCGTTCGGGATGTCGGTCGGCAGCTGCGTGCAGAAGAAGACACCGATGCCCTTGGACCGGATGAGCTTCACGGTCTGGGTGATCTGGTCGAGGAACGCCTTGGAGGCGTTGGAGAACAGCAGATGCGCCTCGTCGAAGAAGAAGACGAGCTTGGGCTTCTCGACGTCGCCTTCCTCGGGCAGCGTCTCGAACAGCTCGGCCAGCAGCCACATCAGGAACGTGGAGAACAGCGCGGGATTGCCCTGCAGCTCGGCCAGTTCCAGCAGGCTCACGACACCCTTGCCGTCGCGCTGGCGCATCAGGTCGGCCGGGTCGAGCTCCGGTTCGCCGAAGAACCTGTCACCGCCCTGCGCCTCCAGGTTGACCAGCGCCCGCAGGATCACGCCCGCGGTGGAGCTGGAGACACCGCCGATGCCCTTCAGGTCCTCCTTGCCCTCGTCGCCGGTGAGGTGCTGGATGACGCTGCGCAGGTCCTTGGTGTCGAGCAACGGCAGCCCGCGGCTGTCGGCCCAGTGGAAGATCAGCCCGAGCGTCGACTCCTGGGTGTCGTTCAGGCCCAGCACCTTCGACAGCAGGATCGGCCCGAAGCTCGTGATCGTCGCGCGGAGGGGAACGCCGAGACCGCCCGTGCCGATCGACAGGAACTGCACGGGGTACGACGCCGGCTGCCAGTCGTCTCCGGTGTCCGCGGCCCGGGCCTTCGTCCTGTCGCTGTCCGCACCTTGCTGCGACAGACCGGACAAGTCGCCCTTCACGTCCGCCATCAACACCGGCACGCCGTTGTTCGACAGCTGCTCGGCGAGCAGCTGGAGCGTCTTCGTCTTGCCGGTTCCCGTTGCGCCCGCGACAAGTCCGTGGCGGTTGACCATGGCCAGCGGGATGCGGACGTGGGCGCTCGGCTCCACCATCCCGTCGACCAGCACGGCGCCGAGTTCGATGGCCGCGCTCTCCGACGCATACCCAGCAGCGATCTCAGCTTGAGCCGTCATGCACGAGGAGCGTAACCAGGTTGCTGCACGCCGCCACTCGAAGTTGACGCTCCGCGCAGTAATGTTCCGGGCGTGATGGATCGTCTGGTGTGGATCGACTGCGAGATGACCGGACTCGACTTGGGCAAGGACGCTCTGATCGAGATCGCGGCACTGGTCACGGACGCCGAGCTCAACGTGCTCGGCGACGGCGTGGACATTGTGATCCACGCGGATGACGAAGTGCTCGCCTCGATGCCGGAAGTCGTCATGCAGATGCACGCCAAGTCGGGCCTGACCGAGGAGGTGCGCGCGTCCGCGGTGTCCCTGGAAGAGGCCGAGGCCGCCGTGCTGGCCTACATCAAGGAGTGGGTCCCCGACCCGCGGACCGCTCCCCTGGCCGGCAACTCCATCGCCACCGACCGCGGCTTCATCGCCCGCGACATGCCGGCGCTGGACGCCCACCTGCACTACCGCATGGTCGACGTGTCGTCGATCAAGGAGCTGTGCCGGCGCTGGTACCCGCGCATCTACTACGCGCAGCCGGGCAAGGGTCTCGCGCACCGGGCGCTCGCCGACATCGTCGAGTCGATCCGGGAGCTCGCGTACTACCGGCGGACGGCGTTCGTGCCGCAGCCGGGCCCGTCGACCGAGCAGGCCCAGGCCGTGGCCGCTGACCTGCTCAAGAACGTCGACTGACCCCCGATTTCAATATCGCTAGTCATCGTTGCTATGCTTCCCTCGCCGGTCAACGACTGGCAATGGTGGGTGTAGCTCAGTCGGTAGAGCACTGGGTTGTGATCCCAGGTGTCGCGGGTTCAAGTCCCGTCACTCACCCTGACAAGCCGGACCATGTTCGCAAAAAGCGCGAACATGGTCCGGCTTCGTTCTTTTCCTGGGGGCCGAGCCCCCAGACCCCACGCCGGGGAAACCCCCGGACCCCCATCCGCCGTCGGAGCGCGCTGTGACCACTCTTGTCGCCAAGGACCTCGCCGCCGGACACGGTGACCGCGTCCTCTTCTCCGGGCTGGACCTCGTGGTCGCCCCCGGCGACGTCATCGGGCTCGTCGGCGTCAACGGCGCGGGCAAGTCGACGTTGCTGAAGACGCTGGCAGGGCTCGTCCCCGCCGAGTCCGGTCGTGTGACGCTGAGCCCGCCCGCGGCCAACGTCGGGCACCTGTCGCAGGAACCCGAACGCCGCGAGGGCGAGACCGTCCGCGAGTTCCTGGCCCGGCGGACCGGTGTCGCGGACGCCCAGGCCGCGCTGGACGCCGCCACCGAGGCGCTGACCGCGGGCAACGACGAGGGCTACTCGGACGCGCTCGACCAGTGGCTCGCGCTGGGCGGCGCCGACCTGGAGGAACGGTCGCTCGAAGTCATCGCCGACGTCGGCCTCTCCGTCGGCCTCGACGCGTTGATGACCTCGCTGTCCGGCGGCCAGGCGGCGCGGGCGGGCATGGCGTCGCTGCTGCTCAGCCGCTACGACATCTTCCTGCTCGACGAGCCGACCAACGACCTGGACCTCGACGGCCTGGAGCGGCTGGAGAAGTTCGTCACGGGCCTGCGCGCGGGCACGGTGGTGGTGTCGCACGACCGCGAGTTCCTGGCCCGCACGGTCACGAGGGTGCTGGAGCTCGACCTGCACCAGAACTCCGTGCGCCTGTACGGCGGCGGCTACGACTCGTACCTCGAAGAGCGCGCACGGGCCCGTCAGCACGCCCGTGACGACTACGAGGAGTTCGCGGACACCAAGGCCTCGCTGGAGGCCCGTGCGCGCATGCAGCGGTCGTGGATGGAGAAGGGCGTGAAGAACGCCCGGCGCAAGGCGGGCGACAACGACAAGAACGCCCGCAAGTTCCGTGCCGACGCCACCGAGAAGCAGGCCTCGAAGGCCCGGCAGACCGACCGCATGATCGAACGGCTGGACGTCGTCGAGGAGCCCCGCAAGGAGTGGGAGCTGCGGATGGAGATCGCCGCTGCCCCGCGTTCCGGTGCCGTGGTGGCGTCGCTGCGGGCGGCCGTGGTCGAGCGCGGTGGCTTCCGGCTGGGCCCGGTGGACCTGCAGATCGACTGGGCGGACCGGGTCGCGATCACCGGCGCGAACGGCGCGGGCAAGTCGACGCTGCTGGCCGCGCTGCTCGGCCGGGTGGAGCTGACCTCGGGCCACGCGACGCTGGGCTCCGGCGTCGTGGTCGGCGAGGTGGACCAGGCGCGCGGGCTGTTCCTGGGCGATCTGCCGCTGGTGGACGCGTTCGAGGAGGCCGTGCCGGAGATGAACCCGGCCGACGTGCGGACGTTGCTGGCGAAGTTCGGCCTGAAGGCGGTGCACGTCATGCGCCCGGCGGCGTCGCTCTCACCGGGTGAGCGGACGCGGGCGGCGCTGGCGTTGCTGCAGGGCCGCGGGGTCAACCTGCTGGTGCTGGACGAGCCGACGAACCACCTGGACCTGGCCGCGATCGAGCAGCTGGAGTCGGCGCTGGACAACTACCCCGGCACGTTGCTGCTGGTGACGCACGACCGGCGGATGCTGGAGGCGGTGCAGGTGAACCGTCACCTGACCGTGTCGGGCGGTCAGGTGACGGTTTCCTAGAGGGCTAGCGGTTGCCCTGGACCCACGTGGCCCACGGGACCTGCCAGTCGCCGAAGCCGTCCCACGGCTCCAGCGCGGGACCGCCGGAGTTGGTGACGATCACGACGTCGCCCTGCTTGCTGTTGTCGAACACCCACTTGGCGTTCTCCGGCGACAGGTTGAGGCAGCCGTGGCTCACGTTGCGCTTGCCCTGGTCGCCGATGGACCACGGCGCGCCGTGGAAGAAGATGCCGCTGTTGGACATGCGGTACGCCCAGTCGACCGGGGTCTTGTAGCCGCCGTTCTCCAGCGCGAGGCCGTACGTGGTCGAGTCCATGATCATGTGGTCGTGCTTCTCCATCAGCACGTACGTGCCGGTGGGAGTGGCGTCGGCCGGCTTGCCCATCGAGGTCGGCATGGTGCGCACGACCTGGCCGTTGACCTTGGTGATCACCTGGTGCGACTGGCCGTCGGCCTCGTGGATGACCTCGTCGCCGACCGTCGTGGTGATCGTGCGGTCCTCCTGGCCGTAGATGCCGTCACCGATGTGCTTGCCGTAGACCTTGATGTTCATCGTGATCTTGGTGCCCGACTTCCAGAACTTCTCCGGACGCCAGTGCACCTCCTTCTTGTTGAACCAGTAGAAGGCACCCTCGACCTTGGGCTCGGTGGTGATCTCGAGCATCTTCTCGGCCGCGACCTTGTCGGCCACCGGCTCGTCGAAGTAGAAGGCGAGCGGCTGCCCGACGCCGATCGTGGTGCCGTCCTGGGGGTTCGTCGACACGTACGTGAGCGTGCGCGGCTTCACCGTGGTGAAGGACGACTCCTTGGTCTCCGCCTTGCCGTCCTCACCGGTGGCCGTGGCGACCAGCTTGTACGTCTTGGAGTACCCGAGCGGCTCGGTGTTGGTCCACTGCGTCGACTCGGCGTTCATCTTGCCCTCGACGACCTTGCCGTCGGGGTTGGTCAGCTTGACGTCGGTCAGCTTCCCGTCCGCCGCCGTCGCGATGACCGGCAGACCGGGCGACACGTTCGCCGCGCCGTTGTTCAACGCGAGTGTCAGCGTGACGGGCTTCGGCGGCGGAGGAGGAGCGCTCGACTCCCCACCGGCACCACCACCACTCGCCGGATCGCCCCCACCCGAACAGCCTGCGATCAGCATCACAGCGACTCCCGCCATGACCACCCCACGACCGCGCCTGCTCCACATCCCCATCGACGTACTTCCGATCTGCTTGTCGCCGCTCCCGAGACTGCACGAAGGTGTTTCGTCGTCCCCCGACTAGGGGACGACGGGGGGTGGCCCCGAGTTGCGCAAGTGGCCGGATCGTTACGTGGCGGACGCACCCCCAAACCGGTGCTGACCAGCCGATTGGGAGCGCGTGGAGGCGCTGTGCTAACGTTCTTCACGTCGGAACGAGCAAGGCTCCGGCACACAAACAAGCGCCGCTAGCTCAGTTGGTTAGAGCAGCTGACTCTTAATCAGCGGGTCCGGGGTTCGAGTCCCTGGCGGCGTACTCCAGAGAAGCAGGTCGAGAATCATCTCGGCCTGCTTCTCTGCATTTTCCGTGCACATCTTCATTCTCCGTTTCGTCGTTGTGGATCATGGTTTGCGAGCCCGAGACATCCCTGGAAGTCAGGCGGCCCGCTCGACGTGGGGAGCCCAGGCGGTGGCTTCGTCGTAGGTGGTGTGGGCGGCGAGGCAGCCGTGGAGGATCCCGACGCGCCGGTTGGTGACGTGCCGCAGGGCGGCGTTGTGCGGCACACCGCGGGCGCGTTGGCGGTCGTAGTACGCCCGTGCACCTGGTGAACTCCGCAAGCACACATGGCCTGGCGCATCAGCGCGTCGATCAGCCGCGTGTTGCGGACATGGCGGGCGTTGACCGTCGACCTGCTGCCGGACGCGATCGTGACCGGGCTGGTGCCGGCGTAGTTCTTCCGTGCTTTCGCTCCGACGTACCGGGTGCGGTCGTCGCCGAACTCACCGAGCACTCTGCCGCTCACGATCTCCCCCATACCGGGTTGCGAGAGATAGATCGTCGCGTCCGGGTGCCAGCCGAGACGCTTCACCAGTTCGGCCTCGATCGTCTTGATCTGTTCGACAAGCGCAGCGATCACACCCACGAGTGAGCGGACGGTGATCGAGTAGGCGCGTTGCAGCACGGCACGTAGACGAGACTGCTCTGAACTCAGTCCTGCGTGGATGCGCTCAGCCCGCTCGTTGACAAGCCGCTTCCGGCCCACCCGCTTCAACGCGGCCAAGATCTCCGATCGTGAGAGCTTTGCCGCGGCGTCCGGATCCGGAGCTCGCTTGAGCAGATCCAGCACCTCGCCCGCCGCGAGGTCTTCGCCGAATGCAGCCAGTGCCGCGGGGAAGAAGTCCCGTAGCTGGGCGCGCAAGCGGGCGACCTGTCGTCGACGGTCCCAGATCAGGGTCTGGTGTGCAGGCGCAAGTAGCTTGATCGCCTCGGCGAGTTCGCTGTCGCCCGCCACCTGGCGCAGCTGGTGTGAATCCGTGCGCACCATGTCCGCCAACGCATGAGCGTCCGCGGCATCACTCTTGGCTCCAGACATCGCAACCCGTTCCCGGAACCTGGCGGCCTGGCGCGGATTGACCGCGAACACCCGATAGCCCGCGGCGACCAGCGCCGTCACCCACGGCCCGCGATCAGTCTCGATCGCGACCGACACCTGGTCCGACTTGCAGTCTGCGTGGTCGGCGATCAACGCGTGCAGCTGCTGCACGCCCCTCGACACCTTCAGACAATCGCGTACCGCACAGTTTCTTGCCGTTGGCGTCCATGATTTCGATGTCGTGATGACCTTCTGCCCAGTCATCACCGACGAACAACACGTCACGTACCTCCACGCTCAGCGACAACGATCAGCGGGAACGCCGGCAGGTATTGGTGATGTGCTCACACCAGCGACGAGGTGAGCACGACATCCCTTAGCGGTCGCTCATCCCCAGCCACCGGCAAGCGCACGCGTCTCGGGAAGGACTCACAAACCCGCTTTGACCAAGTGCTCACCCACCGGCAACTGTCGCCCACATCGTGACGCATCTCGCCAGCACGGCCTCGGCCTGACGCGGACCAGTGCGACGGTGTTGTCGCAGCCGCGCAGCTCTCGGAGAGGTGAGGGTCTTGGCGTCGACAGCGCTTTGCCAGGCATGTACGCGCGCCTCGCTCCGGCCTACCCTGCCAGTCCAGGCCGGTGAGGTCGAGTCCTGCTCCGGCGCCGGAGACAACACGCCCGCCCGTGTCGAGTCCGACCACCTCGTCGTCGGCAGCGGCAGACAAGCAGGACCCGCGCCTCTATGCGCCACAGGTCCGCGAGCACTTAGCCGCTGCCGGCGTGAACCCGCAGCTGCTGATGGCGATCCTCTACAACGAGTCGTACAAGCCGCACGACCCAGCGCTGGAACGGGCCTGCTGTCTCACACACATCCTCAGTGACGTTCCTCGAGGCCGACGGCTTCGCGCAAGGCCTTCGTGGCGTCTTGCAACTCGGGACTGTTGTTCGCGTTCGCCGCAACGAGCGCCGCCAGGGCCGTGGCGATGACGTTGAGTTTCTCCTGCGCGGCCTCACCCTCACGGCGGCCGGCATTCGCGAGCAGCGCTACCAGCAGCAGTGTGAGGACGCTTGAGACAGTGTGGATGGCTGTCTGCCACTCCTTGAGATCTGTCCACAGTGGCAGACTGGCCAACCATCCCACAACGATGCCCGCGCACACGAAGAAAAACGGCGCTTGACTGACTCGCAGGTGGGCCCACTCGACAAAGCGGTCAAAGGGCGAGCGGCGATCTCCGCTCGCGCGGGTTTGGGCCGCTGCAGTGTTCTTCATCGTCACTCTCCATCGATGAGGCTTCGCTGCGGTCGGCGGCGGGCAGGCTATCGGTTGGCGCGCCAGAAACTGCGCTTGCGTGCTCCGCCGGTGACCAGGTGGTAGATCAGCAGCAGGACGGCGGATCCCAGGATGGCGGTGATCC
Organism: Lentzea kristufekii; assembly: GCF_033949925.1. Classification (NCBI taxonomy): domain Bacteria; kingdom Bacillati; phylum Actinomycetota; class Actinomycetes; order Pseudonocardiales; family Pseudonocardiaceae; genus Lentzea; species Lentzea kristufekii. The sequence goes on along the minus strand of NZ_JAXAVV010000013.1, from coordinate 18,066 downwards.
ACGTACGGATCTCGAAGAAGCCTCCGACGGCGTCGATGCCGAACAACGCCGACGCCACCCAGCCGCCGAGCAACGCTCCAGCGACGCCGATCATGATGGTGACGATGACGCCGTGCTTCGCCCTGCCGCCCAGCAGCCGCTTGGCGATGACGCCGGCGGCCAGACCGAGCACGATCCAGGCGATGATGCCCATGGTGGACCTCTCAGTGCTTCAGATTGCAGATGCATCTGCCGATCGGGTCGAGATGACTGGCCGACTGTCCACTAAGGATGATCGTGAGCCACGTGCCGGACGGGAACCGGCGGAGGCGAGATTTCCGGCGGTATCGGCGAACGGCGATCAGGCCGCGAGAGATGTCGGTTGGCGCTGTGAGCGGAAACATGTTCACGGCCTCCTTGGCGCGTCTGCGGTTTCGACGCGTACGCCCGCCAAGGTCCGGAGCGGAGTTTCGATGCACCACGATCTGCCGTGTCAGGCCGTTGCGGGCCCGGCGGGACGCGGTGATCGGGTGTTGTCTTCTCAGCGTAGACCTCTACGAGGCCCCTGAACAGGGCTGATGCGGCGCCGACGAGGCGCGGGATCGACTCCGCGTGTTTCTCACTCAGCGCGATCGCCTGGCACGGTGAGTACAACCTTGTGCGGGCGGCTCACAGGTCTACGCTGGGGTTCTCATCCTTCCCGCCCGCCTGGACCCCGCGGTCGCCGTGGTCTCGTGAGGAGACCTCCGTGAGCACCGTCGTCAACTCTCAGGCATCTGTTCCTCCACACTCCTCGGCCCCAGGACGATCCGCCCCGATCCTGGTTGCCGATCAGCTCACCGTGACGACCTCCGCCACTCGGCCGGGGACGATCGTGATCACGGTCTGTGGAGAGGTGGACATGTTCACCGCTTCGCTGCTGCGGGATCGTCTGCACGATCAGATCCGCTACCGCGGCCCGGATCTGATCGTCGAGCTCGCCGACGTCAGTTTCCTCGCCGCCGCCGGTCTCACTGTCCTGACGACCGCTCGTGCTGCGGCAATCGACGCGGAGATCGGGTTCTGCTTGGTCGCGGACACACGGCCGGTCCTCAGACCACTGGAGATCACCGAACTGTACGACGTGCTCGCTTGCTACCCCGACCTCGACCACGCCCCCATGCGGACCCAGCAGAGCGTCCCTCCACAAAGGACAAGTGAATAGATGACCGAACTGTCGGAAGACACAGCGGTGATCACCCAGCGGCTGCACCTGGCCACCGGCTTCCTCGCGAACGAACGCGACTGGGTCGTGGAACGCCTGGCCGCGCTCGGCTCGCGGTTGCGGTCGTTCCGCGGAGACCAGGTCGACCTCGAGATCAGCCTGAAGGACCGTCGCGGCGTCGAGCAACGAGTCACCCTCGAGTGCTGGATCAGCCGCACTCCCCGCCTGCACCTCGTCGCCACCTCCTCCGAGCCGGATCTGCCGGCCGCACTCAACGAGGTCCGCACCGAGCTGATCCGTCAGGTCGACGAGGCCAAGACGCGGACCGAACCGCGCAGCAACCGCGCACTGCGGTCCGTTCCCGCACTGCCCGAGCTCGACGAGCCCTCACATGCCCAGGACTGAGGCCGAACCCCATGCACGGTGACGAACCGGAAAAGAGCACCAATCAACTGGCTGTGTGGAGGGACCTGCTCGACGCGCTCGACAAGCTGGACGTCGCGTGGGAGAACGCACAGCCGCCGGAACCCGATACACCGGCGTTCACACAGTTGCCGGGCAACATCGCGGTGGCCCTGGCCGCCGCCGTCGAAGACGGAGCCAAGGCCATCTCCGGCATGACCGACGTTCTTGTCGCACAGCACGACAGCGGCGAGGCCTTCCAGCAGGTAGCACTCGCGCTGCGACACGCTGTGAACCAGTGGCCCACCGGCCGGTGAAATCCGCTGCGGCGATGGCCATGCGGCTCAGCAGCGTCCTCAACCTGAACGGCTGCCGTTCGCCCGCAGCTGGTCCTCGCCGGAGGAGCCGTTTCCGGTCGAAAGAGGTGCTGCCACGCCGCTCAGGACGAGGGTGGCGCGCTGGGCTTCCTGCGGGGCGACCCTTTGGGGAGCGCGTTTTCGTCGAGCGTGCCGTCGATGATCTGTGCGGCGACGTCGGTCAGGCGGCGGTTGTGACTGCGGGCGTAGTCACGCATGAGCAGGAAAGCCTGATCCATCGGCAGGCGGGTGCGTTGGGCGAGCACACCTTTGGCCTGTTCCAGCTGGACGCGGCTGCTGAGGGCGGTCTGCAGCTGGGTGGCGAGAAGCTCGCCCGCGGCGATGACGCGTTCCTGGATCATCCCGACGGTGGCCACGTCCGCCATGGCCTGACCGATCGCCAGATCTGCCTCACTGAGCCGGCCGGGACTGGTGCGGAACAGGTTCAGCGCCCCGATGGTCTCCTCACGCAGCCGCATCGGAAGTGCCTGCACCGAATGGAACCCGAAGTGCTGCAGCTTCTGGGTGAAGGCCGGCCACGCCGCACGCATCGCGGCCAGGTCGCCCCGCGCCACCGGAAATCCGGACCGGAAGCAGTCCAGGCACGGGCCTTCGTTGTTCTGCAGCTCGTAAAGTTCCAGCAGGCGGGTTTCCTCGGTGGAGGAAGCCATCACGTGCAGGCCGCCGTGATGGTCGGCCAGCATGATCCCGGCGGCATCGATGTCGAGCAGCTGCACGCTGCGGGTGGCCAGGGTGTGCAGGAAGTCGATGACGTCGAAGTCGGCCACCAAGGTGTCGGCCAGGTCCACGAACGTACTGGCCAGAAGTCGTTCCCGGCTCGTCATGAGCCCGCTGTCTTCAGCTCGTCAGTGCTCATTGCCGTTCCTGCTGCATCGTTGTGCCGGATTCGCTGTCATCGAAGGACATGCGACGGTTGACGACATCGGCGGCGACGGCCGACACCGTCCTTCCCGCAGCGTACGCGTGTGCGCGGAGCCGCAGGAGTGCCTCGGCGAGGCTGACACCGAGCTGGACCGAGATCATCCCGGTCGCCTGGTGGACCTCGGCCTGGCCGTCGATCGGCCCGCCGAGCGCCGAATGCGTGCCGTCACGCCCGTCGTGCTCCTGCAGGTGCAGCACCATGACCGTGGCCGCGTCGGCGAACGCCTGTGCGTCAGCGACTTCGAGGGAGCCGAGTTGTCCCGGGGTGTCGCGGTAGAGATCCAGGACTCCGACGCGGATGGCGCCTACTCGCAGTGGGAACGCGAAGACGGCGCGCACGCCGGCGTCGAGCACGGCGGCACCGTACTGCGGCCAGCGGGCCGACCCGGCCGTCTCGACATCGGGCTGGAGCACCGGGCGGCCACTGCGCGACGCCTCGACGCAGGGCCCCTCGCCGAGGGCGAACTGCAGTTCCTCGCCGTGGCGGGCCTGCTCGTCGGTTGCCGCGAGGACGACGCCGCTGGGCCCGTCGGCGGTCATCAGCGCCACGGCGACGCCGCTGACCGGCAACGCCGACAAGCACTCCGCGACCAGCCTGGCGGGCAGCGTCATCCGCCCGTCCCGGCTGTCGGCGATCACTGACAAGATCTCGGCGACCCTGGAATCGCGCATGGTGCCCTACCCGTCCGGACCGCAACCCAGCCGAAGCAAGGCGTGGGCGATGTCGGGACAGATGTCGAACACGCCGTCCAGCCCGGTGACCTTCAACGGCAACAACACCGGGCGGGTGCACCCGACCAGGCACAGCGCGATTCCCGCCGCCATCGCTGCTTCCCTGACGGTGACCAGGACGGTGAGACCGGCCGCGCCGAGAAAACTCACGTCGGTGAGGTCGATGACCAGCGGCGGGTCCGTTGGCCGCACGTGCTCGAGAAGACGGATCTTCAGCAGCGGGCTGGTGCACGAGTCCACCTCGCCCCGCACGGCCAGCACGACCGCGCCGGACACGACCGGACGCGCTGTGACAGTCAACAGCTCCACATCGAAGTTCGCAAGCAGCGGGACGACGGCTACGCGTGAGGGCTGGAGTACGGCGGTCATGGGGCTTTCTCCTTGATCGGGGCGCCGTAGCGCGCTTCGCATCGACGTGGTCACAAGACTGTCCTATTAGGATCAGAAAGGAGGTTCCCCACCGCATGTCCGTTGCCCGCGAACGGGTAGCCGTCCCCAGCCGAGGGCGGCGACTTGATTGTGAGTGCGCGAACCCGGTCGATCATCAGGTCGGCTTCGGCAGCGGTGAACAGGCCCAGCCGGACGCCGCGCAGGATGACTGAGACTGTGTTCTGACGGGGCTCCGCGATCCCGGTTACAGGTGCGGTCGCGGGACTCTGGTCGAGTTGTGCCATGAGAACAGCTCCTCGGTCGACTGATGCCATACCGGGGTCCAGGGCACTTTCCTGAGACCCTACTCGCCCTGCCGGAAGATGTTCCACACTTCCGGGAACTTTCGGCACCACCCGTGACGCGACAACGATCCACAAAGGACAGCACAGAATCCCGGTGACGGCACGCTCGCCAAGAGCGCGGCCCGCTCCAGTATGCGGTGCCGACAGGCGCCGCTCAGAACACCGTCACATGACCTGACAACGCAGACGCCCGACAGGACGGCACGGAACGCCGGCTGGGATCGTTCGCGAGAACATGTCCACGACCTCCTTGGCGCGCCGACGACTCGACACGTGCGTCGCCAAGGTCCGGGGCGATGCCCAACCCACGATCCGACCCCTTGCGGGCTCGGCGGAATCTCGTGATCTGGCAGGGCCTCCTCAGCGTAGACCTCCGCGGGGCCACCGGACAGGACCGATACGAGACCGCATCCGCAAGTTAACGCAGACGGAGTCGTTCGGGGCGTGAACGGTTCCGGTGGCGATCGGCCCATCCGGGTCATTGCCGACAGGTCGCATCAGGTGAGGTGCCTGAGCTGGTTCACCAGTGCCGGCGAGATGGCGGAGGAACCTCAACAGGGCCGCCGGCTGCCACACTTGTCGAATGACACTGGGATACGTCCTTGCTGTGATGCCCGACCTGGAAACGGTTCCGGACCGGCATCTGCAGGTTTTTCGGCGCTCACGTGAGATCCGCCGCCGGCGCGTCGTCGGGGGCGCCGCGGCGGAGGTGCTTCTGGCACTGGGCGCTGCCCCAGTGGATTTCCTTCGGAGAGGCGAAAGAGCCGTTCGCGGCCGTTGCCGGCGGATCGGGGCCCTGTCCCCGCACACAGGCACAGCCGGGACGAGCAGGAGACGAGCTCCTCGCGCCTCGGGGCGCCACGACCGCGACCCTGTGCACGTACGAACGCGACCAACCGATGGGAAGTGAGCGGGAGTTCGTGGCGCGGGGACCGTGCGGGAGGACGTCGACTCGATCGTTGACGCGCTCAACGCGCTACCCGCACCGAAACCAGGAGGCAGTTGCTTTCTGCCGGGGTGGGCCCGGTATCTCCTGGTGCTGGACTACCCGGATCGGGCCGCCACCGTGGTCGTCGAGGTGCACAAGGCCTGTGACGACGTGTGGAACGGGAAAGTGGTCCGCAGCGGTGACGCCGAAGATCCTCTCAACGCGTTCGCCGAGGTCTTCCGCAAGCAGGGCGGGGAGATCGCGCCGCCTCCGTGGAAGTGGTGATGTCGCGATGCGACTTTCCTGTGCACCGTGACAGCTGCGGAGGTCGCCAGCCCTTCTCGTCGCGATGACCACCGCAGCCGCCCACGACACATCCGACAGGCTCCCTGATTGCGAGCCCGGGACGGGCCCGAGAAGCATGATCTGCGACGACACAGGCTGACACCGGCCAGCAGCTGATGCTTCTGGATCCTGCACCTGACGTGTGGAAACGGCACTCGCCGACATCAGGCGACACCTCCGTCAGGGGCCACCCGAGGACTCTTAATCAGCGGGTCCGGGGTTCGAGTCCCTGGCGGCGTACTCCAGAGAAGCAGGTCGAGATTCATCTCGACCTGCTTCTCTGCTTTTCTGCGCTTGTTCTCTGCTCCTCTCCGCTGTTGTGGATCCCGGCACGACCGGATCGGGTGACTCCTGCCGGACAACTGGTCGGCGACGGCGGTGCGCGAGCCGGCCGTGGCCGGAGTCGAAGCAATCGGTGTGGTGTGCGACATCACCGACGAGGCATCCGTCGAGCAACTGTTCCAGCGCGCGGAGTCCGAGGGGGCATACTGCGGAAAAGGAGGTCGAGATGGATCTCGACCTCCTTTTCCGCACTTGTCGTCATTCTCCGTTTTCGGCTCAGCAGTCCGCGGCTACCGGTTCGTTCGAGCCGGTGTCGACGAAACCGTCGCTGATCCACTTGCCGTCCTCGAGCCGGTTCCACAGGTTCGTGCTGCCCCAGACGCCTTCGACGGTCTCGCCGCGGCTGGTGCACGCGATGGCCACCACCGCGCCGTCCGCGACCGTGCCCTCGACCGAGTAGCTCAGGCCGGGGCCGGACCGCAGGTTCACCGTGCTGTTCGGGCCCGCGTCGACCGTGCCGGTGGGCAGCGTCGTGCCGCCACCGCCGTAGTTCGTGACCCTGCCGCCGACGGAGACGCGCGTGCTGCCGCGTTGCGCATAGCCGCCGTAGGCCTGCGAGCCCTCGTAGAACGTCCAGCCGCCGATCGTCATCCCGTTGACGCTCACGTGGGTGTTGCCGCGCAGCAACGAGAAGTGCACGTGCGCCCCGCTGCTCGAACCGCCGCACGGCAGTTCGTTGCCGATGTTGCCGAGGTACGTGCCGGTGCGCACGGCGCTGCCGTCGGCGAGCGTCGTCAGGTTGTACATGTGGTAGTAGGTGGTGCTGTAACCGTTGTCGTGCACGACTTTCACCAGTGCGCTGCGGCCGACGATGCAACTCTTGTAGACGCGGCCGTTGCCCGCGGACAGGACCCGGCCGTCACCGCCGTTGAAGTCGATGGAACTGAACGGCCGGCTGCTGCCGCTGTTGCCGTGCGGGCCGCCGCCCATCCACCACGCCACGTTCACCGGCCACGGCAGACCGAGACCGGTGGGCGCGAGTGCTTGTGCGCGGTTGTTCTGGTTGGCCGCGAACGTCCGCTTCTCGCCGTCGCTGAGCACGCCGGACGGCGCCTGTGCGGCGAGAGCGGCGAACCCGGCGGTGCCGTCGAGCTCGACCCGCCACGCGGAGCGTTCCTTGCGGGCCAGGAACAACGCCATGTGCGGTGCCCCGTGCTCCTGGCCGTGGGCGAGCGGGATGGTGGTGCTGCCGAACACCCACGCACCGGAGGTGCGGGTCGGCTCGAACAGCGGTTCACGCAAGGTCTGCGTGTCCCACTGCCGCTTCAGCGCGTCGCCGTGCTGCTGGAGCATGGTGGCGCGGACGGTCGTGGCGAGGTCGGTCTCGGCGGCCGTCGCGGACGGCGCGACCGCCAGGGCGGCACCGGTCGCGAATGCGGAGAGGAGCGCGGCGAATCGGCGCGCGGACAACGGACGGGACATGTGCCCTCCAGGGGGAAATCGGCACAGTGCAGGGATTCGGCGGCTCTTGCAGGGGCCGCCGCGCCGATGACATACCGGTGGTCCGACGCGGTCAAGGTCGTCTCTGGCAGATGTCCACAACTGTGGAAGGCGCCTTCAATACTGTGGAGGGATACCCACCTTCGTCGGTCATATCGGGCGTGAGCGGCCTTCTAAACTGTTTCTTCCACAGTGGAGGGGGTGCGCGGTGGCCGTTCCGCCCGACGTCGGCCACGAGGTCGAAGTGCTGCTGCACTCAGGTCCGTTCCACGCCGCGTTGCGCGCCGCCATCGAGCGCAGTGGTCTCACGCTGGAACGCCTGCGCGACCGCCTGGACCGCCGGGGCATCCACGTCAGCCTGTCCACGCTGAGCTACTGGCGACTGGGCCGCAGCCGTCCTGAACGCGCCGACTCGCTGCGCGCGGTCCAGGCCATCGAGACCATCCTCGGCCTGCCGCGGCACTCGCTGGAAGCCCTGCTGGGACCGCCGCGCCCGCGTGGCAGGTGGGTGACCGAGCAGCGACAGCCCCGGCGCTACGGACGGATGCTGGAGCCCGCGCAGTCGCTGGCGGAGACCGTGGAGGCGCTGGTCGGTCCGTCCGACAGCGACCCGCGCCTGTGGTCGCAGGACGACGCGGCCGCAGTGGACCGGCACGGCGCGCTCCGCTCGATCCACACCAGACAGGTGCTGCGCGCGGTCGCCGGTCACCCCGACCGCTACCTGGCCGTGTACTGCGCGGACGACGGCACGCCACCGGAGGCGTTGGACGCGGAGGCCGTGCGCAACTGCCGCCTGGGACGCGTGCGAAGGCACCCCCGAGCGCCGGTGATCGCCGCGGAACTGCTGTTCGACCACACCTTGCGCGCAGGCCAGACCCACCTGCTGGAGTACCGCTTCACCATCGCGGAGACAGGCGCGGTGGCCCACGACCACCGGCGTGCGTTCCGCTATCCCGTGGGCGCGTACGTGATGAGCGTGCAGTTCACCGAGCCCCGCCTCCCGGTCCGCTGCTACGCCCTCGCACAACCTGGCGTGGACGCGGCGCTGGTGCGCGGGGAGGAACTCGCGCTCGCGCCGGGCCGGGTGCTGCACCTGACGGCGAAGGACGTCCAGCCTGGCGTGCTCGGCATCGGCTGGGACTGGTCCTAGGACTCAAGCCCTGTCCGGCGACCGTCCCAGCGCAGCCAGGATCCGGCGCAGCGGGTCCGAGCCGTCCTCGTCCACCGCGGGCTTGAACGGCGCGCCGGGCCGCAGCCTGGTGTCGCCGTCCGGGACCGCCTGCGCGATCCGCAGCGCGGGTCCGGCGACCTCGGGAGCGAGGCGGTAGCCGAGCCCGAGCGAGCGCGCGACGTCCCAGCCGTGCACCACGTAGTCGATCAGGTGGAAGCTCACCGCCTGCACCGCCGGGAAGCTCGCCCCGAACTCCGGCAGTGCGAACTCCCGTTGCGGCACTTCGGGTTCCGCGAACGCGGCCAGGACGTCCTCCGCCGCCTCGGCGTAGTCGGCCGGGCCGGCAGGCCTGACCACCCACGCCGCGAGATCGCCGCCGGTGCCACGGGCCGCGGCCGCGAAGCCGTGGTGCTGGGCGGTCATGTGAGCGAGCAGATCGGCGAGTGTCCACTCGGCGCAGGGCGTGCGTCTGCCCAGGTCGTCGGCCGACACCTGGGACACGATCTCCACGCTGGTCCGCACCACGCCGCGGTGCAGGACCAGCAGGTCATTTATATGCATGTGCTTACGATATGCACATGCACATCATTGCCGCAAGGTCGCTATCATCCTGTCCGTGGACGGCCGGCGACGTGACCTCGCGGCGATGATCGCGCCGCTGCAGCGAGCGCTGGTCGCCGCCGAGCAGCCGGTGCTGCGCGCGCACAGCCTGAGCATGTGGGGCTACGTCGTGCTCGACGCGCTCGAAGGCCAGCCGGTGCGCACCCAGGCCGCGCTCGCGGAGTTCATCGGCGCGGACAAGAGCCGGATCATCGGCGTGCTGGACGAACTGGAGGCCGACGGCCTGCTGGAACGCACGCGCGACCCGGCGGACCGGCGCGCACGGCTCGTCTCGATCACCGAGGAGGGCCGTCGCCGGCACGGCGCGGTCCAGGCCGAGATCCAGCGGGGCGAGGAATGCCTGCTCGCCCGGCTGGCGCCTGCCGACCGCGAGGCGCTGCTGCGCTCACTGGCCGTGCTCGTCGACGAGTTGCCGAAGCTCGGCCAGGACTGAGGGAGACACAGTGCCCGACCTGCACGCGCTCTACCGCGATCTGCACGAGCACCCCGAACTGTCGCTGCAGGAGTTCCGCACGGCCGGGGTGCTCGCGGATGCGTTGCGGCAGTTGGGGTACGAGGTCACCACCGAGGTCGGCGGCACGGGCGTGGTGGGCGTGCTGCGCAACGGCGACGGCCCGGTCGTGATGCTCCGGGCGGACATCGACGCGTTGCCCGTGCAGGAGACGACGGGATTGCCCTACGCCTCAACGATCCGTGCGACCAGCTCGGACGGTGAGGACGTGCCGGTGGCCCACGCGTGCGGGCACGACATGCACGCCACGTGCCTGATCGGTGCGGCCGAACGTTTGTCGCAGACCCGCGAGGAGTGGTCGGGGACGTTGCTCGTGGTGTTCCAGCCGGCCGAGGAACTGGGCCGTGGCGCGCGGAACATGGTCGAGGACGGCCTGTTCGACCGGTTCGGCAAGCCTGAGGTCGTGCTGGCGCAACACGTCAGCCCGTTGCCCGCCGGAATGATCGCGTACGGCAGCGGTCCGCTGATGGCGGCCTCCGACTCGGTGCGCGTCACGCTGTTCGGGCGCGGAGGCCACGGTTCGGCGCCGGAGACCGCGATCGATCCGGTGCTGATGGCCGCGCATACCGTCGTGCGGCTGCAGGGCATCGTCGCCCGCGAGGTTGCGCCGTCCGAACGTGCCGTCGTCACGGTCGGACGGTTGCAGGCGGGCACCAAGGAGAACGTCATCCCGGAGACGGCCGAGATCGGCGTCAACATCCGGACGTTCAACGAGCACATCCGCGGCATCGTCCGGGCGGCCGTCGAACGGATCGTGCGCGCCGAGTCCGCCGCGTCCGGGGCGCCGCGCGAACCCGAGTTCGACTGGTACGACGGCACTCCGGTGCTCGTGTCCGATCCGGACGCGACCACGAGGACGATGGCCGCGTTCGCCGAACACTTCAGCAAGAGCAACCTGATCCCCGGCGCGGTCGTCAACGCCAGCGAGGACGTCGGCGTGTTCGGCACGGCCGCGGGCGTGCCGACCGTGTTCTGGTTCCTCGGCGGCACCGACTTCAGCACCCGCGAACCCGGTCGGCCCGTGGCGATGAACCACTCCCCCGAGTACGCGCCGGACATCGAGCCGACGCTGACCACCGGGGTCGACGCGCTGGTCGTCGCCGCCCGGACGTGGCTCGGTTAGCGTGCGGCGATCCCGTCGTACATGACGCGCCGCAGCGCTTCACTCTGCGCGGCCTGGGCTTCCGGCGTGCGCAGTGAGGAGATCGCGGTACCGAGGATCATGCCGTTGATGGCCCTGGCGGTGTTGCCGACGTCGAGATCCGCTCGCAGGTAGCCCAGTTCGACGCCGTGCGAGAGGTAGGCGGACGTCAGCGCGGCGGCCAGGTCGAACAGGTCGAGGATCCGTTCGGCCATGGCCCGGTCGATGCCGGGGGCCTCGAACAGCAGCAGCCGCGGCACGCGCGGGTCCTCGCCGAAGATCCGGCCGAGCGCCTCGCCGATGCGCGCGGACTGCTCGCGGTACTCGGCCAGCGTCGACACCGCGTCCGGGGCGTTCTCCGCCGTGAGTGCCCCGGTGATGCGGCCGACCAGGTCGTCGACGACGTGGTCGACGATGTCCCGCTTGTTCTGGAAGTAGCGGTAGAACGTGCCGTGCCCGATGCCGAGCCGCGCGGCCACGTCGGCGATCCCGGTGGCGTGGTAGCCGCGTTCGGCGAAGCAGTCGAAGGCCGCGTCGATGATCTCGCGGCGCAGCTCCTGCTTCTTGCGCTCCGCGCGGCTGACGGGTTCGGCACTGGACGTCATGGCTCAAGTCTATGACCTGCGAACTCTTGCGATCACCCGCAAAACTGACATACGGTTCCAAAACTGACATGCGGTTCCGCTCAGCGCAGGAGGTCGGGAATGGCCCCGCAGTACGACGCGATCGTGGTCGGTGCCGGATTCGGCGGCATGGGCGCGGCGATCGAGCTCAAGCGGCTCGGGCTGCACGACCTGCTGATCCTGGAACGGGAGGACGACCTCGGCGGCACCTGGCACGTGAACCGCTATCCGGGGCTCGCCGTCGACATCCCGTCCTCGACGTACTCGTACTCGTTCGAACCGAATCCGCACTGGTCACGGCTGTTCGCGCCGGGTGAGGAGCTCAAGCGGTACGCCGAGCACGTGGCGGTGAAGTACGGGCTGCGGCCGTTGATGCGCTTCGGCGTGACGGTGACCGGCGCTCGCTGGCGGGACGGCCACTGGGAGGTCGTCGCCGGCGAAAAGACCTTCACCGCGCGGTACCTCGTGACCGCCACCGGGTTCCTGTCGATGCCGAAGATGCCGGACATCGAGGGCATCGAGTCGTTCCAGGGCAAGGTGATCCACACCGCCGCGTGGGAGCCCTGCGACCTGGCCGGCAAGAGGGTGGCGATCATCGGCACGGGTGCCACCGCGGTGCAGCTCATTCCCGAACTGGCCCGGCAGGCCTCCGCGCTGACCGTGTACCAGCGCACGCCGATCTGGGTCAGCCCGAAGCCTGACTACCCGATTCCGCCTGCGGTCAGGACGTTGTTCGCGCGGCTGCCGTTCGCGCAGCGGGCCGTGCGGTGGCTGGGCAGTTCGGTCCTCGAACTCATGATGATCTCGGGGGTGGTGCGCTACAAGCAGTTGCGGGTGGTGAACCGGCTGGCCGAGCGGTGGTGCCGCCTGCACCTGCACCGGCAGGTCCGCGATCCGGAACTGCGGCGCAGGCTCACCCCGGACTACTCGTTCGGCTGCAAGCGGCCCACGTTCTCCAACGACTACTTCCGCACGTTCACCCGGCCGCACGTGCGACTCGAGACGGCGTCGATCGAGCGGGTCGACGCGTCCGGAGTCGTCACGGCGGAGGGCAAGGCGGAGATCGACGTCCTCGTGCTGGCAACGGGGTTCGACCTGTGGGACACCAACTTCCCGGCGTTCGAGGTGATCGGCCGCGAGGGCAGGGACCTCGGCGCGTGGTGGCGGCAGAACCGGTTCCAGGCCTACGAGGGCGTGACGGTGCCGGGGTTCCCGAACTACCTGTCGCTCAACAGCCCGTACTCCTACAGCGGGTTGTCGTACTTCACGACCATCGAGTGCCAGATGACGCACGTGCGGCGGCTGTTCACGGCGATGCGCTCCCGTGGTTCGTCGGTCTTCGAGGTCACGCAACGGGCCAACGACGAGTTCCTCCACCGGATGCGCACGAAGGTCACGCGCAACTCGGTGTTCTCGCTCGGCCACTGCGCCACCGCGCACAGCTACTACTTCAACCAGCACGGCGAAGCCACGTTGCTGCGGCCGACCTCGACGGTGAGCGCGCACCGTGCCGCGAACAGCTTTCCGTTGTCGGACTACGACTTCTCGTCGATCGGCGTCACTCGGACAGGCAGAGCAGATGCCCCTGCGGGTCGGCAAGGACAGTCCACTGCCCCTCGCCCGGCTGGAAATCCGGCTTGGTAGCGCCGAGTTCCAGCAGCTGCTTGACCGCGAGCGCGACGTCCTCGACGTGGAAGTCCAGGTGCGCCTGCTTGTCCGAACCGGGCCACGCGGGCGGCTGGAAGTCCGGCACGCGGACGAACGCGAGCTGGACGCCGTCCTCGCCCAGGTAGACGGAGTCGTCGTCGCTGGAGGTGACCTTCCAGCCCGTGACCGCGCGGTAGAACTCGGCCAGCAGGCCGGGGTCGGCACAGTCGAGGACGACCGTGGTGAGCTGCGCGAGTGCAGGCATGTTCCGCTCCTTCTGGGTTGGTGTGCACCAGCCTGCGCCGCGACCGCGTCCTGGGTCTTGAACATCCTTGCGCCAAGAAATTGTCAGACCTCGTCTCTAGCCTGAGGGAGTGCTGTCCTTCACCGTTCTCGCGGCCCGTCCGGAGTTCACCGTGTCCTCGGTGGACTGCCGCGACGACCACCGCGGCTGGTCGGCCGAGCAGCCGCACGCGGACGTGCGACTCGTGCTCGTGCGCAGTGGCGGGTTCCGCCGCCGCGTCCGGAGCGGGTGCACCGACCTCGACCGCACGGTCGGCTATCTGGGCTTACCCGGCGAGGAAGAGCAGTTCTCCCATCCCGCCGGCGGCGACGTGTGCACGTCGATCAGCCTGCGGCCCGCCCTGTGGCGCGCGCTGGCGGGCGACGCACCGCGGTTCACCGGGTCGTCGCTGTACGTGGACGGCCGGCTCGACCTCGCCCACCGGCGGCTTCTCGCGGCCGCGCGCGGCGACGGGGCCGAGGAGCTGGTGGGCCTCGTGGCGCAGGCCGTCCAGCAGGTCGTCACCACACCGGCTCCGGACGGTGGCGGCGACGAGGCGCTGGTGGCGAGGGCTCGTGGCGTGATCGCCGACGACCATCCGGCTGCCTCGGGGCTGATTCCGCTCGCCGGTCTCCTGGGCGTCTCGCCGTACCGGTTGAGCCGTGCCTTCACCCGCGTGCTGGGGGTGTCGCTGACCCGCTACCGCAACGGTGTCCGCGTCTCCCGCGCGCTGGACCGCCTGGAGCAGGGCGAACCCGGCCTCGCCGTGCTCGCCGCCGACCTCGGGTTCGCCGACCAGGCACACCTGTGCCGCACGGTGCGCGAACACCTCGGGCACACGCCGACCGCACTGCGCAGACTGCTCGGGACAAACCGAGCTCATCAGCGTGAAGAACGCCTCACCGCCGACGTCGTTCGTGATCGACGACACGGCGGCGACCGTGAGACGGAGCTCTTAGTCTGAGCGCCTCAATGGCGAGAGGTGCTCGATGAAGAAGCAGGCGTACGCGGTTGCCGCGATCGCGGACTCGATCGCGGCTGCCGTGCGCGGCGCCAAGTCCGTGCGCCCCGTGACGAAGACCGCACTGATGCCCGTCCTGGCCGCGGCCAGCCCACCCCGCGACGCCGGCATGGCGGTAGGTCTCGCCGGCTCGTGGCTCGGCGACGTGGCGCTGCTCGGCGACTCGGACCGGGCGTTCCGCACCGGACTCTTCAGCTTCCTGGTGGCCCACGTCGGCTACACCGCGGCCCTGGCCCGCCGGTCCTCACCGGGTTCCCGGAAGGCGGTCGTGCCCATCGTCGCGGCATCGGCCGCGGGAGCCGCAGTGTTCGCCCGCGCGGCAGGCCCGCTCGGCAAGCCTGTCGGCCTCTACGCCCTGACGCTCGGCACGATGGTCGCCGCCGCGTCGACGGCCCGCGGCCCCGGCGCGCGACGGGTTCTCGGCGGCGCGGCCCTGTTCGCGGTGTCGGACGCACTGCTCGGCGCGAGCCGGTTCGTCCTCGGGGAACGCGCCGCGCGAGTGGCTTCAGCGGGGGTCATGCCGACCTACGCGGCGGCCCAGTGGCTCCTCCACACGGGGTTCGACAAGTCGAACAGGTGACCCGCGTGAAAACCGGTTGGAACCCCTGTGCTAACGTTCTTGACGTCGGAACGAGCAAGACTCCGGCACACAAACAAGCGCCGCTAGCTCAGTTGGTTAGAGCAGCTGACTCTTAATCAGCGGGTCCGGGGTTCGAGTCCCTGGCGGCGTACTCCAGAGAAGCAGGTCGAGAATCATCTCGGCCTGCTTCTCTGCTTTTCCGCCCGATCTTGCCGCGCTACCGGCGGAGCGCTCCACCCAGATCTCAGGTGGGACCTCGACCTCGCCACAGTCCACCTGGGTTTGTGGCCCGGATGGTGGGGAATCCCGTTGGAGAGGCGTGCAGGCACGCCATCGCACCGATGACCCCAGACCCCGGCGTCGGAGATCGACTCCGGAGGTACAGCCGTCGTGATGACCGACCGCGGGGACCCGTCTCCCACGCGGAACCCGATCCCCTCCGCACTGCGTGTGAGTGCGGCGCTGGGCTGGCGGTTTCTCGTCGTGGTGGCCTCGCTCTACGTCGTCGGCGTCATCTTCGGCAGGCTGGCGTCACTCGTCGTGCCGCTCGCGATCGCACTGCTGCTGGCCGCCTTGCTCGCGCCGGCCGTGGGTTTCCTCATGGCGAAACGGTTTCCCCGAGGGCTCGCTACGCTCGTGGTGCTCGTCGGCGGGCTGGCGGTGCTGGGCGGGTTGCTCACGTTCGTCGTGATGACCTTCGTCAACGGTGTGCCGGACCTGGCGGATCAGCTGGCCCGCAGCATCGACGCGGTGTCCGGCTGGCTCGTCAACGGACCGTTGCAGCTCAGCGAGGGTCAGCTGCGCGAGTTCGCCGACCGGATCGTGAAAACGTTGCAGGACAACCAGTCCGGCATCACGTCGAGTGCTCTCACGACGGCCGCGACGGTCGGCGAGACCCTCGTCGAGATGCTGCTGGTGCTGTTCGCGCTCGCGTTCTTCCTCTACGACGGTCCGCGGATCTGGCAGTTCCTCATCCGCATCGTTCCCGACGGACCGCGCAGGCGGGTGGACGTCGCCGGTAGGCGCAGTCTCGCCGCGCTGGTCAGCTACGTCCGCGCGACCGGGGCGGTCGCCGTGGTGGACGCGCTCGGCATCGGCATCGGGCTGGCCGTGCTGAAGGTGCCTCTGGCGGTTCCGTTGGCAGCACTGGTGTTCATCAGTGCGTTCGTGCCGATCTTCGGCGCGGTGGTGGCGGGCGGCGTGGCCGTTCTCATCGCGCTCGTCGCGAACGGCCCGGTGACCGCCGCGATCGCCCTGATCATCGTCGTCGCCGTGAACCAGCTGGAAAGCCATGTCCTGCAACCGTTCCTGCTGGGACGGGCGGTCAAGCTGCACCCTCTCGCGGTGGTGCTGGCCATCGCGTCGGGACTGCTCGTCGCGGGCATCGCGGGTGCCCTGCTCGCGGTACCGCTGCTGGCGGTGCTCAACTCCGCGATCCGCTCGCTGCTGAGCGAGGCGGACGAACACGTGGCACCCGCCGACGTCCGCACCAGTGAACCTGAGGAGTCCGGACCTGACGAACCTGGCCTGGACACCGAAGCCGACAATCCGAAACCCGGAGTGGGAACATGACCTCGACCCAAGACGCCTTGACGACCACAGCCGAACGTCCTCGGGGCAGCGACTTCGCCCGCCTGACCAAAGAGCTCAAGACAGCCGGCCTGCTGGACCGCCGCCGCGGCTACTACGCGCTGCGCATGGCGATCAACGGCGTGCTGCTCGGTGCGATCGCCGTGACGTTCGTCCTGCTGGGCGACTCCTGGTGGCAGGTGCTCCTCGCGGTGGCCCTGGCCGTGGCGTCGACGCAGCTCGCGTTCATCGGGCACGACGCGGGACATCGGCAGATCTTCCGCAGCCACCGCAACAACGACCTGGTCGGGCACCTGCACGGCAGCCTCACCGGCATCAGCTACCAGTGGTGGGTGGCCAAGCACAACCGGCACCACGCCAACCCCAACCACGAGGGCCAGGACCCGGACATCGAGATCCACGCCCTCGCCTTCAGCCGCGCGCAGGCACACGGCAAACGCGGCGTGTACGGCTGGATCACCAAGCACCAGGCGTTCCTCTTCTTCCCCCTGCTGCTCGCCGAGGCCGCCGTGCTGCGGATCTCCGGCCTGGTCGCCCTGTTCCGCAGGGAACTGCGCAACCCGTGGCGTGAGGCCGCGCTCCAGATCGTGCCGCTGGCCGCCTATCTGGTGGCGGTGTTCCTGGTGCTCTCACCGCTGAAGGCCGTCGTGTTCATCGCCGTGCACCAGGGTCTGATGGGCGTCTACCTGGGCTGTTCGTTCGCGCCGAACCACAAGGGAATGCCGATCATCGCCGAGGGACAGCGCCTCGACCACCTCCACAAGCAGGTGCTGACCTCGCGCAACGTCACCGGCGGCCGCTGGGTCGACGCCCTGCTCGGCGGGTTGAACCACCAGATCGAGCACCACCTCTACCCGCACATGCCCCGCCCCAACCTGCGCCACGCACAGCCCGTCGTCGAGAACTTCTGCGCCCGGCAAGGCATCCCGTACAGCAAGACCACCATGGTCCGCTCCTACTCCCAGGTGCTGCGCCATCTGCACGACGCGGGAGCACCTCTGCGCGGCACGGCGCGGAGCGACTAGCTCGCGTCCACCGGTCGCAGCGCGGCTGAGTCCAGGTCTCCACCGGTGAGCCTGCGGGCGACGTCGCGGACCGGTTTCTGATTCCTCGTGGCGTAACCGAATACGAGGCGGCGGGCCTCGTCCGTGCTGGTGTCGAGGGTGCCGGCGACCATGCCGATGGCGTGCGCGAGCATCACGCGGTCGTTGAGCGTGGTCAGGGTCTGCTCGGCGAGCCGGTGGGTGCGCGTGGGATCGTCGTCCTGCGACAGGCCCAGTACCGTCAGGTCGGCGAGCACCTGCCCGAGCCGTTGCTGCCAGGCCTCCCACGGGGTGACCGCCGCGTAGAACACGTTGAGACCGCCGACCGCGTCTCCGGCCAGGCGCATCGGCACGGCGTGCACCGCGCGGAACCCGGCGCCGAGTGCGGCCTGGGTGAACGCGGGCCAGCGATCAGGACCGTCTTCCAGGTC